>NZ_JBFTRC010000121.1:0-16220 GCF_056399325.1 Allobosea sp. 01N443 | reverse complement strand
GTCATGTTGAACAGCGTGCCGAGCGCATTGTCCTGGCGCAGCTGCACGACCGCATAGGCCTTCACTGTCGGGTTGTGCTTGTTGGTCAGGCCGACCGGTTTCATGGGCCCCCAGCGCAACGTCTCGCGCCCGCGCTCGGCCATGACCTCGATCGGCAGGCAGCCATCGAAATAGGGCGTGCCCTCCCATTCCTTGAACTCGGTCTTCTCGGCCGCCAGCAGCGCGTCGATGAAGGCCTCGTACTGGTCGCGGTCGAGCGGGCAGTTGATGTAGTCGGCGCCGGTGCCGCCGGGGCCGGCCTTGTCGTAGCGCGACTGGAACCAGGCCTGGTCCATGTCGATCGAGTCGAAATGGACGATCGGGGCGATGGCGTCGAAGAAGGCGAGTTCGGTCTCGCCGGTCAGGGACTTGATCCCGTCAGCGAGCGCCGGCGAGGTGAGGGGGCCGGTCGCGATGATGACATTGTCCCAGTCTGCCGGTGGCAGACCGGCGATCTCGCCACGTTCGATGGTGACGAGCGGGTGGGCTTCCAATGCGGCGGTGATCGCCTGCGAGAAGCCGTCGCGGTCGACCGCGAGGGCTCCGCCGGCCGGGACCTGATGGGCATCGCCCTTGGCCATGATCAGTGAGCTGAGCCGGCGCATCTCCCAATGCAGTTGGCCGACGGCGTTGGACGAGGAATCGTCCGAGCGGAAGGAGTTGGAGCAGACGAGCTCCGCCAACCCCTCGGTCTTGTGCGCGTCGGTGCCGCGAACAGGGCGCATCTCGTGCAGGACGACCGGGACTCCGGCTTCCGCGATCTGCCAGGTGGCTTCAGAACCGGCGAGGCCGCCGCCGATGACATGGACTGGTTTCGTGCTCATGCCTGCGATGTGTCCGCAGGCGGGCCGAAGGTCAAGAGAGAGGCGTCAGTGACGCAGCCCTGAAACGCAAAATGCCCGCCTGGGAGGAGGCGGGCATTCGCTCTTCGACCGGACCGCGGGGAGGACGCAGGTCCAGGAGAAACTATGATCTCGGTAGGCGCGGACAGTAATCAGGCAGCGTGCGAACGGGCGACGTACTGGATTTCCGAGCGGGACAGGCCGAGATCGTCCAGCTCACGGTCGGTCAGACGCGAGAGTTCACGGACGGTTTCGCGATAGCGAAGATAGGCGCGGATTTTAGCAGCAATCATGGTGACGAACATTGGTTTGGCTCCTGGGTGCCGGGTCATTTCTGGCCCGACAACGATGAATTCGTTGTGCACTGCATATAAGGGAGGCTGGCTGCTAATTGGAGGGGCAGGATATCAGTTCCGTTATGCGATTGGCGCATGGCTATTTAACCAGCCCTTTACATTTTTGCCACGCCCCGCGTCTGTTGCGTAGGAAACTATTAACCAAGCACCATCGAGTGCCTAAATTCTAGGCCGTTTCGGTTCGCTACCGAGGAGTCGATTCCGGTGTGGCGCGCAATTGGGCGATATGCAGTGGTTTGCCATGCGCGCCTGACTCGAATCGGAAAAGCCCGGAACGGGCCGGTTTTCCGCGGTCGTCACGCTTTTGCTTCAAGGTTTATGTTGCGCCGCAATGTCGCGCTTGCGTCGCCGTCGCCGGGGCGCTGTGGCAAGCTGGGCTGACGCTGGAGAAGCTGCTGTTGCCGTCACAAGCGATCATGTCCTTTGGCTACTGCGAACGCGCCAGCCAGGCCTTCTGGGCAGAGCCGATGAACGCGCTCAGCAATGGCGCCTTCATCCTGGCCGCGATCGCGGGCCTTCTGCTCTATCGGCGCTCGGGTCGGCGCGACTGGCCAGCTGCCGCGCTGATTGCTCTCGTCGTCATGATCGGTATCGGCTCGTTCCTGTTCCACACCATGCCGCAACGCTGGACGCTGCTGGCCGATGTGCTTCCGATCCAGTTCTTCGCGTTCTCCTATTTCGGGTTGGCTCTCGTCCGTTTCATGGGGGCGCGGCCAGCGGTCGCGGCCGGCGGTACACTGTTCTTCCTGCTTGCGTCCTTCCTGCTCGTGTCGGGGCTCGGCGCGCTGCTGCCGCCCGGCATGCGCGGCTCCGGCGGATATGCCTCCTTCGTGCTGGCGCTGTTTGGGGTCGCGTTCGCGGTGCGGATGCGCGGTGAGGGCGATACGGCGGCACGTCTGCTCGGCCTCGCCGGTTTGGTCTTTGCGCTGTCGCTCAGCTTGCGCACGCTGGACCAGGTTCTGTGCCAGAGCGTCCCCTTCGGCACGCATTGGCTCTGGCACCTGCTGAACGCAATGGTGCTCTATCTGTTGCTGCGTGCGGCGATCGATCGGCCCTCGGCGAATTGATCCGATCCGGGCATTGCGGGATCACGGCCGGCCCGCGACGGCGAAGGCCTCCTTCTCGGCCCGGTCAAGCACCGCGTATTCGGCGGCCAGGACATCAAGCAGGGCACGGACGGATGGCAGGAGACCGCGGCGCGACGGAAAAACGGCGTGGATGATGCCGGCCCGCGGCGTCCAGTGCGGCAGGACCTCGACCAACGTTCCCGCTTGCAGGTCGTCCTGGACCACCATGGTCGGGAGTTGGACGACGCCAACGCCCTCAAGCGCGGCAAGCCGCAGCGCAACCATGTCCTCAGTGACCAGCCGAGGGGTGTGGCGGATGATCGCCGTGGCGCCGCTGGGCCCGCTGAGGCGCCATTCATGCTCCTGATGCGGATCTCCCCAGGACAGGCTGGGCAATGCGCTGAGGTCGGCGGGAACGAGAGGCCGGGCGATGTCTTTCAGCACGCGGGGCGCGGCGACCAGCCGCTGGGTGCTCTCGGCCAGAACCTTCATCACCAGCTCGCTTTCCTCCAGTGGCGGGAAACGAACCCGGATGGCGATGTCGAAGCCTTCGCGAATGACGTCGACGCGCCGATTGGTGCTTTCCAGTTGCACCTCGACCTTGGGCCAGGCGGCAAGGAAGCGGGCGACCATGCCGCCGATCTGGAAATAGAGCACGGCTGACGGGCAGGCGACGCGCACGATGCCCTGAGGTGCGGCCCGGGCCCGCTCGATCGCTTCCTGGCCGGCGTCGACCTCGACCAGCATCGCGACGCAATGGCGATAATACTCGCGGCCGATCTCGGTGACGGCGAAGCGCCGCGTCGAGCGCTGCACGAGACGCACGCCCAGTCGCTCCTCAAGCAGCGCTAGCCGGCGGCTCAGCCGCGAACGCGGCATTCCCAGCGCTCGGGCTGCCGCAGCGAAACCCTGATGGTCGACGACCTGAGCGAAGAAATAGAGATCGTTCAGGTCCTGCATCGGATGCTCCATTGTCCTGCTCATAGGACACAGTGGCGAGATAATGCCGTCTACCGGCCATTTTGTCTCATTCTTATTCTCCTGGCCAACGCAACGCCTTTGCAACGCTCCCAAGGAGAAACGCAATGAGAAAGGTTCTCGGGGTCTTCAGCAGCCCGCATCCCCATTGGATCGGGGATGGCTTTCCCGTCCGCTCGATGTTCTCGCATGCCGGTCAGGGCGAGCATGTCAGCCCGTTCCTGCTGCTCGACTATGCCGGGCCGGCACAGTTCGCGCCGGCCGCTCAGCCCCGTGGTGTCGGCRCGCACCCGCATCGCGGCTTCGAGACGGTGACCATCGTCTATCAGGGGGAGGTCGAGCATCGCGATTCAACCGGCAAGGGCGGTCTGATTGGCCCTGGCGACGTGCAGTGGATGACGGCCGCGTCAGGTATCCTGCATGAGGAGTTCCACTCGGAAGCCTTCACCCGCAAGGGCGGCACGCTCGAGATGGTTCAGCTCTGGGTCAACCTCCCGGCCAAGGACAAGAGCGCAGCTCCCGGCTACCAGACGCTGCTCGACAAGGAGATCCCTGCGGTCAAGCTGCCCGATGGGGCGGGTACGCTCAGGGTGATCGCGGGCAATTACCAGGGACATGTCGGGCCGGCCCATACGTTCACGCCCATGAATATCTGGGACCTGCAGCTGCTGCGTGACGGGGCAACTTCGCTCGTCCTTCCGGAAGGCCACACCCTCGGCGTCGTCGTCCTGCGCGGCAACATCCTGATCAATGGCGCGGACAAGGCGCGGGAAGCACAGTTCATCCTGTTCGACCGTCTGGGCGGCGAGGTGACCCTGGAGGCCGACAGCGATGCCGCGGTGCTGATCGTCAGCGGCGCGCCGTTCGACGAGCCGGTAGTCATGCATGGCCCCTTCGTCATGAACACGGCCGAGGAGATCCGTCAGGCGATGATCGATTTCCAGAGCGGCCGGTTCGGCGCCATCCCGCAGGCGGCGTACGGGCGCTGAGGACAGGAGGCTCCGGATGTCCGCGCCGGGGCCGTTCCTGGAGGGGCGGCGCCATCGCCGCCCCGATAGCGGAACCACAAGACCAGCAAGGATCATGACAATGACCAAGCCCTATACGCGCCTGGACAAGGACAATGCTGCGGTGTTGCTTGTCGACCATCAGGCCGGCCTGCTGTCGCTCGTTCGCGATATCGGCCCCGATCAGTTCAAGAACAATGTCCTGGCGCTCGCCGACCTCGCCAAATACTTCAAGCTGCCCACCATCCTGACGACGAGCTTCGAGGATGGGCCGAACGGACCTCTGGTTCCGGAGCTGAAGGAGATCTTCCCCTCGGCTCCCTATATCCCGCGCCCGGGCCAGATCAACGCCTGGGACAACGAGGATTTCGTCAAGGCGGTCAAGGCGACCGGACGCAAGCAACTGATCATTGCGGGCGTGGTGACCGAGGTCTGCGTGGCATTTCCGGCGCTTTCCGCGTTGGCCGAGGGCTACGAGGTCTTCGTTGTGACTGACGCCTCAGGCACCTTCAACGAGATCACCCGGCACTCGGCCTGGGATCGGATGTCGGAAGCCGGGGCGCAGCTGACGACCTGGTTCGGTGTCGCCTGCGAGCTGCATCGCGACTGGCGCAACGATGTCGAAGGCCTGGGGGCGCTCTTCTCCAACCACATCCCCGACTATCGCAATCTGATTTCCAGCTACAGCGCGGTGAAGGCGTCGAAGTGACCGGCCTCGCAACCGCATCAATCCAGATCACATGAGGATAGCCATGAGCACCTTTGCGAATATCGCGAACTTCAACGGCCAACGGCCGGTCATCGATCCCGACGATGCCGTGATGCTGCTGATCGACCATCAGAGCGGGCTGTTCCAGACCGTCGCAGACATGCCGATGACGACGCTGCGCGCCCATGCAGCCGCGTTGGCCAAGATGGCAACTCTGAGCAAGATGCCGGTGATCACGACGGCGTCGGTGCCGCAGGGGCCAAACGGTCCGCTGATACCGGAGATCCACCAGAATGCCCCGCATGCGACCTATGTTGCGCGTCGTGGCGAGATCA
Organism: Allobosea sp. 01N443; assembly: GCF_056399325.1. NCBI lineage: Bacteria > Pseudomonadati > Pseudomonadota > Alphaproteobacteria > Hyphomicrobiales > Alloboseaceae > Allobosea > Allobosea sp. 01N443. The sequence goes on along the minus strand of NZ_JBFTRC010000121.1, from coordinate 10,887 downwards.
ATGCCTGGGACAATCCGGACTTCGTCGCTGCGGTGAAAGCGACCGGGCGCAAGACGCTGATCATCGCCGGCACGATCACCAGCGTGTGCATGGCCTTCCCGAGCATCAGCGCGGTTGCCGACGGGTACAAGGTCTTCGCGGTCATCGACGCGTCCGGCACCTATTCGAAGATGGCGCAGGAGATCACGCTTGCTCGTGTCGTCCAGGCCGGCGTCGTGCCGATGGACACCGCGGCGGTAGCCTCGGAGCTCCAAAAGACCTGGRATCGCGACGACGCCCAGCAATGGGCGGAGGTCTACACGAGGATCTTCCCGCCCTATCAGCTCCTGATCGAGAGCTACACGAAGGCGCAGGAGGTTGAGAAGAACCAGGAGCAGCTCGACTCGCAGCGCAGCTGACGTCGGCTACGCCGGGTGGTGTGCCCCTTGGCGCCCGCCCGGCAGCTTCGGCCGCTTCATTCAAGGCGGTGGCCGAGCGGTCCCTATCATCGGGCCGGATCTCGTATCCGGTCCGATGATCTAACTTTCTGTGTTTGCAGCGGCTTTCCCGAAAACCGCAAGCCCCGGCCGTTGCCTTAACCGCCGCCTCGCGCAGAAATTTCCCCCGGACCCAACCCGTGCGGCCGTTGTACCGGACTTTGCACCATCGCCCCGCCCGAGCCACCCGTTGCTGCTTCGGGCTCATTCGCTGGCATTCCGCCAGAGATGGCACGCCGGTGCAGCCAAGATTCTGCAGCCGCCGGCCGTCGGACGGAACCACCCCCGTTCTGGCGGCTGACGGCTTCGGCGCCGCGCGCAGGGCGAGGACATCATGTCCGGCAATGCCGGTGACGGCCCAGAAATCTGGGCCAGCGACTTCGGACCTCGCCGGAATGACAGGCGAGCAGATCCCGACCAGGCAGGCGAACAGGGCCGAGCGAACTTTGACGATCAAGCGGCGCCTGTCCCTAAGCATCCTGCAGCTTGAACTCTAATAAAGTCGCGATTTGTAACCCTCCGCGAGATTCGCTTCGGCTTCCGCCACTCCGATCGCCTTGGTCTGTTCAGCCACGATGCGGCCGAGCGAAGGGAAGCTGTGCCGCGGAACCTGCGTCGCGGGGTCCCAGAGCTTCGAGCGGATCAACGCCTTGCCGCAATGGAAATAGGCTTCGTCGATCTCGACCAGCATGCCGGTGACCGGGGTGCGTTCCTGGACGGTCGAGGGTTCCAGCAGGCCCTGCTCGCGTGTGACTCTGGCACGGCCGTTCACCCGCAGGGTCTCGTTGATGCCGGGCACCATGAAGATCAGGCCGATGCCGGGCGACGCGAGGATGTTGCCAAAGGTGTCGACCCGGTTGTTGCCACGCCGGTCCGGGATCAGCAATGTCCTGTCGTCTAGGACCCTGACGAAGCCGGGTGCATCGCCGCGCGGGCTGGCATCGGCACCACCTGCACCGTCACCGCTGGCGATGACAAGGAAGGGCGAGAGCGCGATAAAGTCGCGGCAGAACTGATCAAGATGCTTCAGCACCTTGCTGTCGGCGATCGGGTTGACCGGGCCGATATGCGTCCGCAGTTCAACCGCATCCTCGATCAACGCTGCCGGCTCGGTGGCTGTCGCAGTCATGAAGTCCTCTCGCCCCTTGCATGGTGCCAACCGCGTGACGGGCTAAGCGATCGATTGTTGTGCAAGCTAGCGTCAGATCTCGGATGATGCCACCGCAGGCGGCGCGCCCGGATGCATGGCGGGGGTGCTTACCCAGCGGTACAGGCGATTCTTGCTGATGATGGTTGCTCAGTCCAGGGGGCGGGGCGTCACGGGCGAGCCCCCGGAGCCGTTCTTCAAACGGGGCTCTTCACGCCCTGCCTCTGGGCGGCGTGCTCTATCCGGCCAGCCGTCACCACGCCCGGGGAGGGGGAACGCTCGGGGYGAGCCGCCTGTCCGAGGCTGAGCGCGGCCTTGATCGGCAGATGATCGGAGGCGATCTGGGCGAGAGGGCTGTCGTGAACCTCGATGAGCGAAACCAGATCATGCGGGTTGGCGATGATGCGATCGAGCGACCAGACCGGAAAGCGCGTCGGGAAACTCGCCACGGMACCGTCGAGCGGTCCAAAATCCGGATGAAGCTCCTGCAGGGACGAGTGCCTGCCGATCCGCCACTCGTTGAAATCGCCCATCACCACGACCGGGCGGCCGTCGGGAGGCTCCGAGGCTGCGAGGATGCTCCGGACCTGGCGCGTCCGCGAGCGGTGCAGCAGGCCAAGATGCACGGCAATGATCCGTACCGGACCGGCGCGCAATGTCAGGTCGACGACCAGGCCGCCGCGAGGCTCGGCACCCGGCAGCACGAGTTGCTCGACCCTGTCGACCACGCCGTCTCGGAACAGCACCAGATTGCCATGCCAGCCATGCCCGTTGCGGGTGGCCCGGAGCGGCACGGCCGTGAGCCCGCATTCACGCTCCAGCGCGTGAAGGTCGAGCAGTCCCAGGCGCTCTCCGAAGCGTTGATCGACTTCCTGCAGCGCGATCACATCCGCATCGATCTCCTTGATGACGTTCATCGTGCGCCAAGGATTGAAACGCCGGTCGCGGCCCACACATTTGTGGATGTTATAGGAGGCGACCAGCGTGTTGCCGCGGCTCGCGCGGTGATCGCCGTTGGAATAGGATTTGCGCTGTTGCCGCAAAGCCGTGGCCATCAGCGGTCCGAGGGATTTGAGCCCCCGCGGGAGCCGACGTTTCCGGAACATGAACAACGGTTTCCTGAGGCGTTAGGCGGAAGGGTGATGGGCAGAGGTTTGTTTGTAACAGAACGATTCGTAATGCAGTCTGTTCAACCTGTCCCGGGCTGTTCTCGATACTGTGTCCGGCAAGCGGTCGTTCATCTGTCGTCCAGATCTAGCAGAGGAGAGATGGATCCAACCTTCGCCGCGAGTGCCCTAGTGGCTCCTCGCTGCGACGACCCGGCCTCTCCTCGACCATGATGCACTTGCTCCTGATCATCGTTGCATTCGCTGGCCTGCTCGCCCTGGCATCGGCCATCGCAACCTATTCCTATGGCCATTTCGCCCGGCGTGCGAAGGGGCCGCCGTCCAGCGCCCTGGCCGTCGCCGATGACGAGACGCTGCTGGACAGGATCCTCTCGCAGCTCGTCGCCGGGCGCGAGAACGAAACCGGCCTCCTGCTGCTCTCTGAAAATCTCGACGCTTTTGCGGCGAGGGCGGTTGCGGCCCGCAGTGCCGGGCGCAGCCTCGACCTTATGTACTATGTCTGGAAGAACGATCTGACCGGACTGCTTCTCGCCCACGAATTGTTGGCTGCCGCCGATCGTGGCGTGCGGGTGAGGCTGCTGATCGACGACATCAACACCCGCGGGCTGGACGGTGCCTATCTCTCGCTCGATGGGCATCCCAACATCTCGGTCAGACTGTTCAATCCGAGCCGGGCTCGGCGCGGTGGCTTGCGGCGCGGCATCGAGATGGTGCTGCGCGCGGTCTCCGTGACGCGGCGGATGCACAACAAGGCCTGGATCAGCGATGGTCGGCTGGCAATCGTCGGTGGCCGCAACATCGGCAATGAATATTTCGCCGCTGCCAAATCCTCCAACTTCCAAGACCTCGACGTTCTGCTCGTCGGAGCCGCGGTGAAGCAGACGGAAGCTGTCTTCGACGCCTTCTGGAACAGCGACGTGGTGATCCCGATCGATGCCCTGGTGACCTGGCGGCAACCGAAGCTGGCGCGCTTGCGCAACGCACTCGCGAAGCTGCTCAAGAGCGCTCGCGCGCGTCCCTATATCGAGCGTGTCCGCGAGCGCATGTCGCTGACGGACACGCTCAATCTCTCCGAGAAGATCCACTGGGCACGCGAGGCCAAGATCATTTCGGATCCACCCGAGAAGGCTTTCGGCGGCAAGCGGGAGAACTGGTTGCTGGGCGCGCTCATGCCCAGCATCGCCGCCAGCCGGGATGTGCTCGAGATCACGTCTCCCTATTTCATTCCCGGCAGCGACGGGACGGCGCAGTTGAGCGGTCTGGTCGCAAGGGGGGTCGATGTCGCGATCCTGACCAACTCGCTGGCGGCGACGGATGTCGCTGCAGTCCACGGGGCCTATGCCCAGTACCGCGAGCGTCTGTTGAAAGGAGGCGTGCGTCTCTACGAGCTGCAGCGCTATGCGAGCCGGCAGCAGATCTCCGTATTCGGCTCGAGCGGCGCCAGCCTCCACACAAAGGCATTCACGGTCGATCGGAAGACCGGCTTCATCGGCTCGTTCAATTTTGACCCGCGCTCGGCCTCGCTGAACACCGAGATGGGGGTGCTGTTCGAACAACCCGCACTGGTGGCCGAGATGCGGCAGCTCTTCAGGGCTGATACGGCGCCTGAAGTCAGTTACGAGCTCTCGCTCGAGGATGGCGGCCTGCACTGGAACGGCAAGCGCGACGGCAAGCCGCGGCGTCTCGGACATGAGCCGGATGCAAGCCCGTCCCGCCGCGCGCTGGCGTTCATCGTCGGCCTCTTGCCGATCCAGTCGCAGCTATAGATCCGCCAGAGCGATTTTCTGTCGAATGGAACCCGCCCTGTTCCACGAGCAGAACTCCGAGCGGCTTGACGCACCGGAATGGCGGACGGAAGCTGGCACCGCATGAGGAGATCGCGATGTCAGCCTTGACCGCCCTGCCTGATCTGGAAACCTTGAAGGGCAGGCTCTACTCCGCTGTCCTTTCCGATGTGCTCGATCAGCTCGGCTTTCCCAACCAGGCGGTGAAGCCGTTCGTGCGGCCGCTCGACGACGCGACGATGCTCTGCGGCTTCGCCCGGACGGGGCTCTACATGAAGCGCTATCACCTTGCCGAGGGCCATAATCCCTACGCGCTCGAGATGGATCTGATCGACAGCCTGAAACCCGGCGAGATTGCCGTGCTGGCCTGCGACGGGCCGACCGACCGGATCGCGCCCTGGGGCGAGCTCCTGACCACGGCCTCGATGGTGCGCGGCGCCGCCGGCTGCCTGACCGACGGGCTGGTTCGCGACGTGCGCCGCATCCGCGAGCTCGGCTTCCCGCTCTTCCATGGCGGCATCGGCCCGCTCGACACCAGGGGGCGGGCTGAGATGATGGCGGTCGACGAGGCCGTCGAAGTCGGCGGAGCAAGGGTCGAGCCGGGCGACTTTATCTTCGGTGATGCCGATGGCGTGGTGGTCGTGCCGCAGCGCATTGCCGAGGAGGTGGTGAAGCTCGCCCTTGCCAAGATCGAGGCGGAGGACACGACGCGCGAGGAGCTTCTCGCCGGCGCGAGCTTGCGCTCGGTTTTCGAACGGCACGGTGTGCTCTAGCGGGCACCTCCGTTTCGGGTCACGCCGAGCCCGGCGCCACCCCGACATAGCGCGCTCGCGGCCGGATGAGGCGGCCAGTCTGAAATTGCTCCAGGGCATGGGCGATCCAGCCGGTGCACCGTGCCGCAGCGAAAATCTGAAAGGGGGCGTCCTGCGGCAGGCCCAGTGTGGAAGCCAGGGCCGTCAAGGCAAAGTCTATGTTCGGAACGTCGCCGGTGATCGCTTCCGTGACGCGACGAATCTCCTGGTATTCGGCGGGAAGAGCGAAGGCCGACAGCAGCCCCCGCGCCCGGGGATCCCCTTCGGGATAGAGCGGGTGCCCGAACCCCGGTACCGGCGTCCCGAGCGCCAGCCGCGATTGGACCGCGGCCTCGACACCCTCCCGCCGCGCTTCGCCGAAGAAGGCGCGAACCCGGGCCGACATGCCGCCGTGCAAGGGGCCTGACAGCGCGGACAGCCCTGCCAGGACGCAGGCAGCCAGCGAGGCCCGTGTCGAGGCGGTGACGCGGACCGCGAAGGTCGATGCGTTCAGCTCATGGTCCGCCAGCAGGACGAGGCAGGTACGAATGAAATCGGCACCCGTCGGGTCGCAACCCCAGGCGCGCGCGATGCGGTCATGAATGGGGCCTTCGCCGGGACGGCCGGCAACCGCATCGACGAGTGCGTCCAGCACCGAGGCTGCTTCGAAATACAAGGCCTTCGGGGTCCGGCTGCCGATTACCGGGTCTGCTGCGGCGCGTGCCGCGATCATCGCGAACATCCGCTGATTGCCGGTTCCCGGGCCGACGATATTGAACTGGGGCGGAAAGCGCGCGTCGCCGCAGGCCCAGAGCAGGCGGGCGATATCCTCGAGACGGGCGGCCCGGGCCAGCGCTTCGGCATCCTGGCCGCGATACCACAGCCGCCCATGCGCGATCGTCGTGATGCTCGATGCCAGCACCGGCTCGCCCCAGGCGATGGCGTCCTCGGCAATCGCCGCGTTTCGTCGCCCTCGTGACTTCCGGTATTCCAGCCGCGCGACATCGGCAGCGCGGTAGAGGCTGCGCCGCGGGTCGCCGGTATCCGCCCGTGCTTCGATCCGCCCCCGGCTCACATAGGCATAGAGCGTCTGCGGCTTCAGCTGCAGACGCGTCATCACCTCCTGCGCGGTCAACCAGTCGCTCATTGCCATATATTGATTTTATTGTTCAAGATTGATTCTAGTTCGGTCCGAACCGWTCCTCAAGGCAGTTCTTCAAGGGAGTGCCTGATGTCGGATGGGTTGGAAAATGTCGTTGCAGCACAGACGGTCCTGTCGGATGTGGACGGGGCAGCTGGCCAGCTGGTCATCCGGGGGCATCGTCTCGACGACCTTGCCGGCCGCGTGACCTTCGCCGAGGCGGCGCAGTTGATGCTGACTGGCTTCTTCGACGCATTGCCGCCCGGTGATGCCTTCGAAGCTGCGCTCGGCCAGGGCAGGGTGGATGTGTTCGGCGAGGTGGCCAGTCTCGATGAGACGCTTGTCCGGCGAGCTCCGGTCGAAGCGCTTCGCGCGCTGATGGCGCGGTTGGCCGATGGCGATGATGCTGCGACCGCCTTGCGCCTCCTGGCGGCACCGGCCGTCTTCACGCCGGCGATCATACGGCTGCAGCGCGGGCTCGCACCGATCATGCCCGATGGGCGGTTGGGCCACTCGGCCGATATCCTGCGGATGATGCGCGGCGAGGCAGCCAGCCCGGCGCAGGCCGCGGCATTGGATACTTATCTCGTCACGGTTTGCGATCATGGGCTGAATGCCTCGACCTTCGCCGCCCGTGTCGTCGCGTCGACGCAGGCAGGACTGGGGTCGGCCGTGCTGGCCGGGCTGAGTGCGCTGAAGGGCCCGCTGCATGGGGGAGCGCCCGGGCCGGTGATCGACATGCTCGACCAGATCGGCGAGGTGGGCAACGCACGAGCCTGGCTGGAAGCCGCGTTGCAGCGCGGTGATCGCCTGATGGGGTTCGGTCACCGCGTCTATCGCGTGCGTGACCCACGTGCCGACGCATTGAAGCGCGCGATACGCCAGCTCGATACGGATTCCGGCCGCCTCGCTTACGCGGAGGCGGTCGAGCAGGCCGCCTTGGCTATTCTTCGTGAGCGGAAGCCGAACCGCGCATTGCAGACGAATGTCGAATTCTACACCGCCCTCCTGCTCGAAGCGCTCGCATTCCCGCCCGACAGTTTCACCTGCGTCTTCGCAATGGGACGGACGATCGGCTGGATCGCCCATGCCCAGGAGCAGGTTGCCGGCGGTCGGCTCATTCGCCCGCAGTCAACCTATGTCGGTCCGGCGCCGAGACGCGCTGCCTGATGGGCTCGCTGCCGTGAGCGTCGGCTGCCGCCATCAGCTGCATTGCTGCAGTTGCCGCGAGGCGGCGGTCACGCCGTCCAGCGAGAAGGTGTAGCTGGTCTCATTGCCGCGGGCCGAGCGCGCTGCGAGCACCATCTCGTCGCCAGCCTTCATCGCCGCGAACAGCTCGCCCTCGCGTTCGACGCGCTGGAGCCAGGCATTGCGGCCGGCGGTCAGCATGCGGAAGCGCTCCTCGCCGATCGTGACCTCGACGGTCGAATCCTTGGCGAAGTCGTACCCGGTCTGGAAACTCGACTCCGTGCGGCCAGCGCTCTCGCCGCTCTGGACGAAGAAATACACGTCGCCATGGCGAAGCTCGGCAGGTTTCTCAGCGATTGGGTTGCTGGAGATATAGCAACGTTGGCTATTACCGCTCGCATAGGACGAGGCATTCCAGTTCTTGAACTGACCGAGCGGCTTGGCCGGATTCGCCATTGCTCCGGTCGAAACCGCGAGGAATACGAAGGTCGCCGGGATCGCCAGTCTCATCATTGCTTCATCTCCTTTTGTGTTCTCAAGGGATGGAACCTGAAGCCTAACGAGGCGTAAACAAGGCGGCGGAAAGCGCGTGCGACCTTGCGGCGCAGCGGCACGCGCCCGCGGCTGCTTTCGGCATCGCCCGGCGGGGCGAAAGTCGGCGGAATGTCGCGAGATGCGTAACGTTGAGGAAGAAGCGGCGCTCCGCGAAGTTGCCGTCGCAGGCTACGGACACACTGGCGCCGGTCTACCCTGACTGTGAGACCTGACTGCGAGACGTGGCTGTGCGCCTCGGTGCGTCAGCTTCGGGCCTTACGTCCCGCGGGCCGTACGCAGAGCGGAGGGGCCGCATCCGCGCTCGATGATTGGAACGACCGGAATTCACCGGCAGGCACATGGCCGGTCGTGCAATTTCACGCGAATCAAGGCGCCAGCCGGCGTTTCCTCGACACCTATTCCGCCGCTTGTGCGGGGGCCTTGGCGGGCTTCTTCAGCGGTCGGCGCTCCAGCACCTCCTTGAGGAACCGGGCGGTATGGCTGCGGCTGACCTTGACGACATCCTCCGGCGTGCCCTGAGCCACGACCTCGCCGCCGCCATCGCCACCTTCCGGACCCATGTCGATGATCCAGTCGGAGGTCTTGATGACCTCGAGATTGTGCTCGATCACCACCACCGTATTGCCCTGCTCGACCAGCTCATGCAGCACTTCCATGAGCTTGGCGACATCGTGGAAATGCAGGCCGGTCGTCGGCTCGTCCAGGATGTAGAGCGTGCGGCCGGTGGCACGCTTCGAGAGTTCCTTCGACAGTTTCACGCGCTGGGCTTCGCCGCCGGACAGCGTGGTCGCCTGCTGGCCGACATGGACATAGCCGAGGCCGACGCGGGAGAGCGTTTCCATCTTGTCGCGGATCGAGGGCACGGCCTTGAACAGGTCCTTCGCCTCCTCGACGGTCATGTCGAGCACATCCGCGATCGAGCGCTCGCGGTATTTCACCTCGAGCGTTTCACGGTCGTAACGCTTGCCCTTGCAGACATCGCAGGTGACGTAGACGTCGGGCAGGAAATGCATCTCGATTTTGATGACGCCGTCGCCCTGGCAGGCTTCGCAGCGCCCGCCCTTGACGTTGAAGGAGAAGCGCCCCGGCTGATAGCCGCGCGCCTTCGCCTCGGGCAGGCCGGCGAACCATTCGCGCATCGGCGTGAAGGCGCCGGTATAGGTCGCGGGATTGGAGCGCGGGGTGCGGCCGATCGGCGACTGGTCGATGTCGATGACCTTGTCGAGATGCTCCATGCCCTMGATGCGATCATGCTGGGCGGGATGCTCGATCGAGCCGTTGAGCTTGCGGGCGACGGCCTTGTAGAGCGTGTCGATGACCAGCGTCGACTTGCCGCCGCCGGAGACGCCGGTGATGCAGGTGAAGAGCCCGAGCGGGATCTCGACGGAGACGTCCTTGAGGTTGTTGCCCCTGGCGCCGACGATCTTGAGCGAACGCCCCTTCTGCGGTTTGCGGCRCTTGGCCGGCACCGGCACCGAGAGCTCGCCCGTGAGGTAGCGGCCGGTCAGCGAGTTCGGGTCGGCCAGGATCTGCTCCGGCGTGCCCTTCGAGACGATCTCGCCGCCATGGATGCCGGCTCCGGGGCCGACATCGACGACGTAGTCGGCKGTCAGGATCGCGTCCTCGTCATGCTCGACGACGATCACGGTATTGCCGAGGTCGCGCAGGCGCCGCAGCGTCCCGAGCAGGCGCTCATTGTCGCGTTGGTGCAGGCCGATCGAGGGCTCGTCCAGCACATAGAGGACGCCGGTGAGGCCCGAGCCGATCTGCGAGGCGAGGCGGATACGCTGGCTCTCGCCGCCCGAGAGCGTGCCGGAGCCGCGCGCCAGCGTCAGATATTCCAGCCCGACGTCGAGCAGGAAGGTCAGGCGGTCGCGGATCTCCTTGAGGATGCGCGTCGCGATCTCGGTCTGCTTCGGCGTGAGATGGCGCGGCAGATCGGAGACCCAGGCCAGCGCATCGCGAACCGAGAGGCGGGAAATCTCGCCGATATGACTACCGGCGATCTTCACCGCCAGCGCCTCGGGCTTCAGGCGAAAACCGTTGCAGGCGGCGCAGGGYGTCTCGGACATGAAGCGGCCGATTTCCTCACGCGCCCAGTCGGACTCCGTCTCCTTCCAGCGCCGCTCCATGTTTGTGATGACGCCCTCGAAGGGCTTCTTCACCTCATAGGCGCGCAGGCCGTCATTATAGGCGAACCRCACCGGCTCGGTGCCGGTGCCGAACAGGATGGCATCGTGCGCCTGCTTCGGCAGCTCGGACCAGGGCTTGGTCATCGAGAAGCCGAAATGCTTGGCGAGCGCGTCCAGTGTCTGGCCGTAATAGGGCGAGGTCGACTTGGCCCAGGGCGCGATCGCCCCCTTCTTCAGTGAGATGGAATTGTCGGGCACGATCAGATTGGCATCGATGCGCATCTCGTGGCCGAGACCATCGCAGGTCGGGCAGGCGCCGAACGGGTTGTTGAATGAAAAGAGCCTGGGCTCGATCTCGGGGATGGTGAAGCCGGAGACGGGGCAGGCGAATTTGGAGGAGAAGGTGATGCGCCTGGCCTCGCCGCTCTCCTCCTTCTCGTCGGCATATTCGAAGACCGCGATACCCTCGGCGAGCTCCAGAGCCTGTTCCAGCGAGTCGGACAGGCGTGCGGCGAGGTCGGGGCGTATGACGATGCGGTCGACCAC
>NZ_JBFTRC010000120.1:0-16252 GCF_056399325.1 Allobosea sp. 01N443 | reverse complement strand
GCAAGCACCCACCAAAGGGGGCAGACCCGATCGCCGAGCTCAAGGGGCGAACCTGGGCGACGCGCCGCGACGTGTATGTCGATCGCATCGCCTGCAGTTGGCTGATCCGCCGCTTCATCGACCCCGATGCCGTCATCCGCTTCGTGGCGGGCAAGGGCTATGCCCCAAAACCGGGCGAGCTGCGCTTTGACATGTTCGAAGGCGAGATCACCCATGAGGGCGATCGCTGCAGCTTCGAAGTGCTGCTGATCCGTGCCGGCATAGGCGATCCGGCACTGCAGGCCATCGCCGAGATCGTCCACGATATCGATCTCAAGGACAGCAAGTTCGGCCGCGAGGAAACGACAGGCATATCCAGCCTGATCGCCGGCGTCGCCATGGCGAACGCGGGCGATGAGGAGCGGATCGCGCAGGGCGCTGCCGTCTTCGACAACCTCTACCAGTATTTCCGCTCCAAGCGCGGATGATCGGAAGGACCGGGCCATGGCCAATCTGGACAGCTATGTCGCGACGCCGGCCTCGAAGAGCGACCGGCCGGATCATGGCATTTCCTTCGGGGACGCGGTGCGGGTCTGGGTGCGTGTGGCCGCCTTGAGTTTTGGCGGCCCGGCCGGGCAGATCGCGGTGATGCACCGGATCCTTGTCGAGGAGAAGCGCTGGATCGGCGAGACCCGGTTCCTGCATGCGCTCAACTATTGCACGCTGCTGCCCGGCCCCGAGGCGCAGCAATTGGCGATCTATATCGGCTGGCTCCTGCACAAGACCAAGGGCGGGCTGGTCGCCGGAATCCTGTTCGTGTTGCCGGGTGCGATCGCCATCATGGCGCTGAGCTGGATCTACGCGATCTTCGGCAATGTCGGAGCGGTCCAGGCGCTTTTCTTCGGCCTGAAGGCGGCGGTCCTCGCCATCGTGCTCGAGGCGGTCTCCCGGATCGGGCGACGCGCGCTCAAGAACAACGTCCTGATCGGGCTCGCCGCCGCGGCCTTTGTCGCGCTCTTCTTCTTTCAAGCGCCGTTTCCACTGGTCATTCTGGCCGCAGGGCTGATTGGCTATATCGGCGGACGCGCAGGCTTCACAGCGTTCCTGACGGGCAACGGGCACGGCAGGCTCGGCGGCACGCAGGTCGCGGATGCCGATACGGCGCCCGGCGACGAGGTTCCGGCTCACGCTCGCCCGCCACTCAGCTGGTCGCTGAAGGTCGCCGGGGTTGGTCTGCTTCTGTGGATTCTGCCGGTTCTCGGGCTGCTGGCCCTATTGGGGCCAGGCAATGTCTTCGCTGACATTGCGGTCTTCTTTTYCAAGATGGCGATGGTGACATTCGGCGGCGCCTACGCAGTGCTCGCCTATGTCGCGCAGCAGGCAGTCGAGCACTTTGGCTGGCTGAAGCCAGGCGAAATGTTGGACGGGCTCGGCATGGCCGAGACGACTCCCGGTCCGCTGATCATGGTCACCCAGTTTGTGGGCTTCATGGGGGCCTATCGGGCACCGGGTTCGCTTCATCCCCTCCTTGCCGGCACGCTCGGGGGCCTGCTCACCACCTGGGTGACCTTCGTCCCCTGCTTTCTCTGGATCTTCCTCGGCGCGCCCTTCATGGAGACGATGCGCAGCAACAAAGCCCTGTCCGCCGCCTTGTCGGCGATCACCGCGGCTGTCGTCGGCGTCATTCTCAATCTCGCGATCTGGTTTGCGCTCCACGTGCTGTTTTCAGAGCTGCGCGAGGTTCATAGGTTTGGCGTGACAGTCGACGTGCCTGAGCTCAGCTCCGTCAACATCCCGTCTCTGATCCTGACAATTGGCGCGCTGTTGGCGGTGTTTCGCTTCAAGGTCGGCATGATCGGGGTGCTGGCGGCATGCTCCGTCCTTGGGGTCCTCTTTGGATTCGTCACGGGATCGATCTAGCGGCCGGCCACGCACCTGTTCGCAGCCGACGCGGTCCTGGCGTTTGGAGCCAGGGCTGCTGGCGGCCGGCGGCTCACGCGCCACCGGAGATCTTGATGCGCATGAGAAGATGGGCCCTCCCCCTGTTCGCACTGGCAGCAGCCGGACAGATCTCGACGACATGGGCGCAGCATCGCCCCGAGCTGAAAGGCTTCAGGCGCATTCACGGCACAGCGATCGATCGCTTGATGTCGGGGAAGGAATTCAGTGACGGCGTGCACTGGCGTTACAGCTTCCAGCCCGGCGGCAACCTCACGGAATATGCGATGAGCCGCCGGCAGGATCTCCGCTGGTTCGCCAAGGGCGACGCGCTCTGCTGGCAATCAGCGCGGGGCGAGGACTGCTTCGAAGTCTGGACATCCAGCACAACATTGCAGCTTCAACCGCAAGGGCTGGGTGTGCCCTATGAGGGCAGGCTGTCGCGGCAAACGCGATAGGTCCGCCCGTGGGATGAGGTTCCCCTGCCCCCGGCTCAGAAGCGCTTGCTCGACAGGACGTCGAAGGTCTTGCCGATCGTCGCCAGGGCCTTGTCGTAATCGGCGAGCGATACACAGGCGATCAGCGCGTCGATGATGGCAAGTTGTGCGATCCGGCTAGTCATCGCCTCGGTGCGGAACTGCGTTTCGCGCGCCATCGTGTGCAGCACGATATCGGCATGGGCGAGCAGCGGCGACTTGCCGAAATTGGTGATGCAGATCGTCGTCGCGCCGGCTTCCTTGGCAAGTTTCGTGGCTGCAACCGTCTCGAGCGTGCTGCCGGAATGGGAGATGGTGATCACCGCCACGTCAGGCCCGGTCAACGAGGCGCTGATCGCCTGGACATGGGAATCGACCACGACCTTCGCCTCGATGCCGATGCGCAGCAGGCGGTAATTGGCATCCTCGGCGATCGGGGCCGCGCTGCCGATGCCGTAGAGCTCGACGCGGCGCGCCTTCAGGATCGCGGCGACCGCGGCCTCCATCGCCGTGGTGTCGAGCACCTTCATCGTGTCGTGCAGGGCCTGGAGATCGCTGCGGAAGATCTTTTCGATCACCGCACCGGTGTCGTCGGAACGGGCCAGATCCTCGTGGATGAACTGAACCGGTTGCACCAGATCGCGCGCCAGCGCGATCTTGACCTGCTGGAAGCCCCGCGCGCCGAGCTGCTGGCAGAGCGAGATGACGCTGCCCTCGCTCGCGCCGGTGCGCTCGGCCACTTCGGTGACCGACATATGCACCACCTCGGCGGCATGGGTCATGAAGAAATCGGCGATGCGGGCAGCTTTGGGCGGCAGGTTGGCGCGCAGCGCCTGCAGGCGTTCGAGTGCCCCCTCGAGACCGGGCGTGCCGGTGCCCTTGCGCCTTTCGGTGCCTGGTTCGCCGGGGGCGGCCTCGGCCGATCCGGGATTGCGATTCGACGCCGTCATGCCGGGAAGGCCAGCATGCCGGCCGGGTCACGACAAGGCGCATTCGCCGCGATGGCGGGGAAGACCCCGTCGCGAAGCTCGAAATAGCGCAGGCCAAGGCGCCGTGCGCCCTCACCATCGGTCGCCGGGTTGTCCCCAACCATCAGCACCGCATTCCTGGACAGCCCGAGCAGCGCCAGGCCGGCCTCGAACAAGGCGGGTTCCGGCTTGCCGATGATGCGGTACGGCACGGGGCCAGTGCAGGCGAGCAGCGCCGCCAGCAATGCGCCGGTCTCCGGCACCACCGCGCCATCCGGGCCGGGATGGACGAGATCGGGATTGGCAGCGACGAGCTCGGCGCCGCTGCGTACCGCATTGGCTGCAAGCATCAGGCGTTCATAGGAAAAATGCCGGTCGCGTCCGAGAAAGACGATGTCCGGCCGCTCCTGCACCGGGACAAGGCCGCGGTCGCGGGCATGGATCATCAGGCTCTTGCTGGCCATCATGGAGATGCGGGCTCGGGGCTGCCGGCGCGCGATTTCGTCGAGCGCGGTCGAGCCGGCAAGAACGATCCGGCGCGGCGCGATGACCAGGCCAAGACGCTTCAGGGCACGCGACAATTCGAGCGGCGTATGCTCGGCATCGTTGGAGACGATGACGAAACGGCCGTCCAGGCTTTCGAGAAAGGCATTGGCGCCGGGAAGCATCTGCCGGCCGCGCACCAGGGTGCCGTCGAGATCGACGAGACACCCCTGAATGCCGTGAAACGACCCCATCGCGCGAATCCAAACCCTGTCAGCAAGTGAGGCTCGTCCATGAACTGAGATAAACTCAGTGTCAAATTCAATATCGAATGAGATTATTTCATCATCCTGTCATGAAGCGCGGCCAAGAACGAGCCCGTCGCAGCACGGGCCACGACTGAGGCCGGGCATGCAGGGCGACGTCCGGCGGCTCCAGGCAGGAGGAAGACATGCTTGAATTCCTCGTAGGCCGGCTGCTGCGCATGGGCATCACGCTTTGGGTGATCGCCTCGGTCGTCTTCCTCGCCACGCGCCTGACGGGCAACCCGATCGACTTCCTGATGCCGGAAGGGCTGGATGCCGCCTCGCGCCGCGAGATGATTGCCTATTGGGGGCTCGATCGTTCCGTCGCCGAGCAGTACTGGCTGTTCTGGCGCTCGCTTCTTTCAGGCGATTTCGGCCTGGGATTGATGGAGCGCCGGCCGGTCGCGACGATCTTCACCGAACGGCTCTGGCAGAGCGCCTCGCTCCTGGTCGCGACCCTGGCGCTGACGATCTGCATCGGCGTGCCGGCCGGTATCCTGGCTGCCGTCTGGCGCGGCCAGGGGCGCGGCAGCGCCGTGCTCTTCACGGCCTTTTTCTGCTACGCCATCCCGAATTTCGTGCTCGCCATCCTGCTGCTGCTGGTCTTCTCCTACACGCTGCACTGGCTGCCCAGCGCCGGCTCGGCCACACTCGCGCATTACGTCATGCCGACGGTCGCGCTCTCGGCCTATTTCGTCGCGGCGCTGGTCCGCTACACTCGCAACGCCATGCTCGACGTCCTCTCGCAGGACTATATGCGCACGGCCCGGGCCAAGGGGCTCGCCGAGAGCAGCATCATTCTCCATCACGGCCTGCGCAACGCGTTGATCCCGGTCATCACGGTGCTCGGCCTGCAAATCACCACGCTCGTCTCGGGAGCGGTGGTGGTCGAGACCGTCTTCGCCTGGAACGGCGTCGGCGACCTGCTGGTCGGAGCGACGCTGCGCCGCGACTATCCCGTCCTGCAATTCGGCGTCCTCGTCGTCGCCTCCGCCGTCATCGTCGTCAACCTACTGGTCGATCTCGCCTATGCGCTGGTCGATCCGCGCGTGCGCCTGGCTGGAGCCTGAGCGGTCATGACCGATACCCTCGACGCCAAAATTGCAGGTGCCAAGATCGTGCTTGCCCCGCAGCACAAGCCGCGCCGGCGCTTCGCGCGTCCGGCCGGCATGAACGCCCTGGTCGTCGCGGCCGCGCTTCTGGCGCTCGTGCTCGTCCTCCTGGCGGTGCTCGCGCCCGTGCTTGCGCCCTTCGACCCCGACCAGCAGAAACTGCTGGCGCGGCTGCGGCCCCCGCTCGGTTTCGAGCGCGCCAATCCGGCGCATTGGCTCGGCACCGATCAACTCGGCCGCGATCTGCTCTCGCGCTGTCTGTACGGCCTCAGGCTGACGCTGGCGCTCGCGCTGTTTGGAACGCTGATCGGGCTCGTCATCGGCGTCGCGCTCGGGCTCGTCGCCGGGCAACTCGGAGGCCGGGTCGATGCGCTGGTCATGGGGCTCGTCGACATCAAGCTGTCACTGCCCTTCACGCTCGTCGCGCTGCTCGTGGTTGCGCTGGCGGGAACCGATGTCGCGGTGCTGATCGGCGTGCTGGGCATCGCCTATTGGGCCCATTTCACCAGGCTTGTGCGCGCCCAGGTCCTCGGCCTGCGGGAACTGCCCTTCATCGAGGCGGCCCGAGCCGCCGGAGCGACCCGCTGGCACATCGCGACCGTCCACATGATCCCCAATATCGTCTCGCCGGTCGTGGTGATGGCGAGCCTGAACTTCTCGAACCTGATCCTGCTGGAATCCGCCCTCTCCTTCCTCGGGCTCGGCGTCCAGCCCCCCACTGCCACGCTCGGCTCCATGGTCGGCCAGGGGCGCGACTACATGGCCTCCGCACCCTGGATCGTGGTGGTGCCGGCTGCGGCGATCGTGCTCGTGAGCCTCGCCGCCATGCTGCTCGGCGATTTCCTGCGCGACCATTTCGACGTGCGCCTGCGCGAACGCTGACGCGCCGCCTCCACCTTGCCTGCCGAACCACCTTCGCTCCAACCGAAAGGGCTGAACTGATGCTCAAGACCTTGCTGAAGACCGCGCTCGCCGCCGCGCTCGCGACAACCGCCCTGACCGGGCTTGCTCGCGCCCAGGAGCTCAAGGTCGGCGTGCAGAACATGGCGCCCTGGCTCGATCCCGGCCGCGATTTCTCCAATGTCGGCTCGCAGTTCTATTTCAACGCCTTCGACCCGCTGATCGGCAAGGACGCCACCCGCGCCGAGAGCGTCTGGCAGCCGGGCATCGCCACGAGCTGGAAGCAGGTTTCTCCGACCGAGATCGAACTCAAGATCCGCCAGGGCGTGACCTTCCACAACGGCGCTCCGATGACGGTCGAGGATGTGGTCTTCTCCTTCGACCGCATCATCAACGCGAGTTTTGCGCCCTATAGCGTGCGCAAGCGCGACACGCTGCCCAACATGGCCAAGGTCGAGGCGGTCGATGCCGAGACCGTGCGGATCACCGCGACGAAGCCCGAACCGCTGTTCGACACCCTGCTCAATGTGCAGCAGGGCATGATCGTACCTAAGAAATACATCATGGCCCTGACGGGCGATCCGAACGTCGCCGAGCCGGCCGATTTCGAGGCCTTCGCGCTGAAGCCCGTCGGCACCGGCCCCTACAAGATCACCGAATTCGTGCCGAACCAGCGCCTCGTCTATGAGCGCTTCGACGGCTTCTGGGGCGAGAAGGCGCCGTTCCAGAAGGTCACGGTGCAACGCATCCCGGAACTCTCGGGCCGGTTGACGGCCTTGAAGAATGCCGAGGTCGACCTGATCACCAATGTCCCGCCGGACCAGCTCGAGCCGATCGCCTCGGACGCGAAGCTCAAGGTCGAGGGCATGCAGACGCCGCTCTTTCACGTCGTCATCTTCAATACGCAGAACCCGAAGATGGCCCATCCGAAGCTGCGCCAGGCGCTCTCCTACGCCATCGACCGCAAGACGCTGAACGAGGCGCTCTGGTTCGGCAAGGCGAAGGTGCCGACGAGCCATAGCTTCCAGCAGTTCGGCCAGCTCTACATGCCCGAGCTCGCCACCTTCGAGTACGATCCGGCCAAGGCCAAGGCCCTGCTCAAGGAAGCCGGCTATGACGGCACCCCGATCCGCTACGACGTTCAGGCCGCCTACTACACCAATGGCCTGCTCGCCGCGCAGGCGATCCAGGAGATGTGGGCCGCCATCGGCGTCAAGACCCAGCTCAACGTCACCGAGCAATGGACCGGCTCCGATCCGACCATGATGGCGCGCGCCTGGTCGAACCCGATGTATTTCCCGGATCCCGCGGGCGCCTTCGGCATCATGTGGGCTCCGACCGGCAATTCCGCCTCGGAAGGTCGCTTCAAGGCTGACGACGCCTATATCGCGCTGTGGGAGCGCTTCCGCTTCTCGACCGACCTCGGCGAGCGCAAGAAGGCCTATGCCGATCTGATGCAGGCGATCAAGAACGACCCGCCGGTGCTGCCACTCTATCAGCCCTACGAGTCATACGGCATGAAGCGCTCGCTCGCCTGGCGGCCCCTGCCCGGGCACATCCCCTATGTCCTCGACTTCCGTGCCGGCCGCGTGACGCTCGCCGCCCGCTGAACCAACCGGGAGGGGTCGGCCCGGGCCGGCCCCTCCGTTTTCGCCCTCGTCCTTCGCATCGTGAGCCCAGCCATGGCCAAGCCTCTTCGCCCCGCCTCCCTTCGCCTCGCAATCGTCGCCGATATCCATCACGGTGAGAACAGCTTCACCAAGATGGGCAGCCAGGCCCTGCCGCTCATGGCCGAGTTCCGCCGCTTCGTTGAGGACGCGAAGCCCGATGCCGTCATCGATCTCGGCGACCGCATCTCGGACCGCGACCATGCGACCGACCTGCGACTGGAGCAGGAGGTGGCGGATGCATTTTCTGCCATCGCCGCGCCGCGCTTCCATCTCTGCGGCAATCATGACCGCGATCACCTGAGCGTCGCCGAGAACGAGGCCATCCTGCGCCAGCCGCTCGGCCATCGGACCATCGATCTGGGCGATTGGCGCCTCGTGCTCTGGGCGGCGGATTCACGGATCCACCGCCCGGGCGGCTTCATCCTGACCGAGGCCGACCTGCTCTGGCTCGCCGCGACGGTCAACGCCGCCGATCGCCCGCTCGCGATCATGAGCCATGTCCCGCTTTCCGGCCACGCCCAGACCGGCAACTACTATTTCGAGCGCAATCCCGAATTCTCGACCTATCCCGGTGCCGAGCGCGCACGCGCCGTGCTGCGTCAGGCCCGGGTTCCGGTCCTCTGCCTCGCCGGGCATGTCCACTGGAACACGCTGACGATCGTCGACGGCATCCCGCATCTGACGCTGCAATCGCTGACCGAGAGCTTCACCACCATGCCGCAGCCAGCGGGCGCCTGGGGGCTGCTGGAGCTCGGCGCGACGATCGACTGGACGGTCCATGGCAATGACCCCTTCGTCGCGAAACTCGATGCCGCCGACACGCTTCGGCGCTGGATGACGCCGTTGCAGCCCTTTTCGGAGCATCCGGAACTGCGCCGCCGCCATCCTTCGCTGGCGGCGRAGTGACCGACGATACGATCGTGCCGACAGGCGACAGGCCAGACGGCCTGATCCCGTGCTAGAGAGCGGCATTGGGGGGGCGGCCATGGCACAGATTGCGAATGACACGCGCTTTTGGGACCGGGCCGCGCGGAAATACGCCGCCGGTCCGATCGCGGACATGGCAGGCTACGAGCGCACGCTGGAGCGCACGCGGCATTATCTTGGGGGCAGCGATACGGTCCTCGAATTCGGCTGCGGCACCGGCACCACGGCGCTGAGGCTCGCGCCTCATGTCGGGCGCATCGTGGCGACGGATATCTCCAGCGAGATGATCGCGATCGCCCGGGGCAAGRCCGAGGCCGCAGCTTGCGGCAATGTCGCGTTCGAGGTCGCGACGCCGGCTGCGATCTCGGAGCCTGACGCGACATTCGACGTCGCGCTGGGGTTTAATGTGCTGCATCTGATCACGGCGCGGGAGGCGGCCCTGGCCGGCGTCCATCGGCTGCTGAAGCCGGGCGGGATCTTCATCTCCAAGACGCCATGCCTGTCTGAGATGAACCTGCTCCTGCGCCTCGTCGTGCCCCTGATGCAGCGCCTCGGCAAGGCGCCCTCAGTCAGCTTTCTCAGCACGGACGAGCTCGAACGCGAGATCGCGGCCGCGGGGTTCGAGATGATCGGGCGCGAGCACCACGCCTCGCGCGGCCGGGATGCCCGGCCGTTCCTCGTGGCACGGAAGCGCTGACGCCCCGCGGAACGAAGGCCGGTCGGAACCCGGCCGCTTTCACATCTGCGGAGTTTGAGCGCCTGCCCCAGCGCGACCATCCGCAGCGGCTGACGAGCATGAGCTTCAGGTGCAGATTATAGCCGGGTCCCCCTCCCGGCCGAGCGCATCCGCGCCGCTTCAAACCTGTCGACCGCAGCCTCGCTTGCCTGGATTCGGTCGTTGGATTCTCCGCGCGTCCCGGCAGCGCGCAGGACACCGTGCCGACAACAAAACTTCTGCGCCATCCGATAATCGGAGAGGATCTCTGTCGATATCGCCGTGCATTTGAAGACCTTTTCCGGATAGCGCACGCTAATTTGGCGCCAATCCCAATGTTCTCGAAGGCAAAGGCGTTGCTTCCATGAGTCTGTTCGCTTTGATCCGCTGGCCGGTCCTGGCCATGTCGGCAGCGTTGATCTTTGCAGGTCCTCAGAAATCAGCCGCAGCCGAGACGCTGACCATCGCGCAAGGAAACGACATCCTTTCGCTCGACCCGGCCAATCACGGCAATAACAGCACCGAGTCGGCGCTGGTGAACATCTACGATTACCTGGTCAACAAGGATTTCAGCCAGGGACAACTGCGCTTCACCCCGCGTCTCGCCATCTCCTGGAGCAGCGATGACAATATCCATTGGACGGTGAAGCTGCGCGACGACGTCTACTGGCACAACGGCGACAAATTCACCGCGCAGGACGTCAAGTTCACAATCGAGCGGTCGCAGCAGGACAAGAAGCTGATCAGTTCCGGCAAGTTCCGCCGGATCAAAGCGGTCGAAGCCCCCGACGACACGACCCTGCGGATCGAAACCGACGGGCCCGATACGCTGCTGCTGCACGCCTTCGTCGGCAACGGCGCCGGCATCCTGCCCAAGGCGGCGTTCGAGAAGGCGGGCAAGGACGAGTTCTTCAAGCAGCCGGTCGGCACCGGGCCCTATGTCTTCAAGCAATGGGTCAAATCCGACCGCGTCGTCCTGGCGAAGAACCCGCGCTGGTGGGGCGGCACGCCGAAATGGGATGGCGTCCTCATCCGCTCGATTCCGGAAACCACGACGCGCGTGGCCGAGCTCCTGACCGGCGGCGTCGATATCGCCGTGAACGTTCCGCCGGAAGACATCGCGCGCCTGAATGACAACAAGGGCACGCGCGCCATCACCTTCGACATCGCGCGCAACCTCGCTTTGCATGTCCGCACCGGCAAGGACCGCGTCACGGGCGATCCGCGCGTCCGCGAGGCGATCGACCTCGCCATCGACCGCAATGCCATCGTGCAGCAGGTGCTGGAAGGGCATGGCGGGGCGACGCGCGGCTTCTTCCCGCCGGCGATCCCGGGCTTCGCCCCGGAGCTGAGCCGCGACATCCGCTTCGATCCGGAACGCGCGAAGGCGCTGCTGCGCGAGGCGGGCTACAGCGACCGCAAGCGTCCCCCCATCAAGATCAGCACGCCGAGCGGCCGCTATGTGAAGGATCGCGAGATCGTCGAGGCGGTCGCCGGCTATCTCGAGGATGCCGGCTTCCGCGCACAGGTCGAGGTGCTCGACTGGACCGTCTACAATAACAAGGTCGTCGGCGACGGTTTTGGCGAGCTCTATCTCTGGGGCATGGGCTCCTACACCGACGCCTCGACCCTCTTCGTCGACAATTTCAAGCGTCACTACGACTGGTCGGACGAGAGTTTCGAGAAGCTCGCCGCCTCCGTTCGCCAGGCGAAGAGCGAGGCCGACCGCATCGCCATCTCGCAGCAGGGCCAGCAGATCGTCGCCGAACAGCGCGTCCGCATCGGCCTGCTCTTCCCGCAATCGATCTACGGCGTCAGCGATCGCATCATCTATACCGGGCGCTTCGACGAAATGATCGCGGCCGAGGACGTCTCGCGCCCATGAGCGGACGCTCTCCCCTCAAGGCGCTGCTGCAATTCGTGCCGGTGCTCTACATCGTCTCGCTGATCGTCTTCGTGCTGGTCTATCTGACAGGCGATCCTTCGGCGCTGCTGATCCCGGAGGATGCAAGCGAAGACGATCGCCTCACGCTGGTCGCGGCGTGGGGGCTCGATCGGCCCTGGTATGTCCAATATCTCCGCTACATGGGCAATATCCTGACCGGGGATTTCGGCGTCTCCTATCGCTACGGCACCGATGCCCTGCCGGTCGTGCTCGAACGCATTCCGGCAACCCTGACGCTGACGGCGGGCGGCCTCGTCGTCGCGATCCTCATCGCCCTGCCGACCGGCATCTTCGCTGCGCTCAAGCGCAACAGCATGCCGGATTTCGCGATCTCCGCCGTGACGATCCTCGGCAAGGCGATGCCGAATTTCTGGGTCGGCATCATGCTGATCCTCGTCTTCGGCGTCTGGCTCCGGCTGGTTCCGGTCTCCGGCAGCGGCAGCTTCGCGCATCTGATCCTGCCGGCGCTGACGCTGGGCACCGGCTTTGCCGCCGAGCTGACCAAACTGATCCGGTCCAGCCTGCTGGAGGTCATGGGCCAGGACTATATCCGGACCGCCCGGGCCAAGGGCGTGCCGGAGATCCTCATCATCCTCCGCCATGGCCTGCGCAATGCGCTGATCCCGGCCCTGACCATGACCTCCCTCCATGCCATCGCGCTGCTTGGCGGGGCTCTGGTCACGGAGACGGTGTTCTCCTGGCCGGGTCTCGGCCAGCTCGTCGTGCAGGCGGTCTACACCAAGGACATGGCGGTCATCCAGATCGCCGTGTTCGTCATCACCATCATGGCTCTGACGATCAACCTGACGACGGACGCCCTCTACCGGCTGATCGATCCCCGCCTGCGGCATTGATCGACCCGAGATGAAAACGATGCAGATATCCCTCCCGCTTCCCCGTATCCCGCGCCTGCCGCGCGTGCTGCGCTCGCTTCTGTCGAACAAGGCGGGCCTCGCCGGCCTTGCCATCGTCGCCGCGATCGCCGTCACCGCGCTGCTCGCCGACCATCTCGCGCCGCTCGACCCGCTGCGGCGGAACCTTTCGCTGAAGCTGCTCCCGCCGGCCTGGCTCGAGGGCGGCAATCCGCGACATCTGCTGGGTACCGACAGCCAGGGGCGGGACCTGCTCAGCCGCATCATCTTCGGGGCGCGCACCTCGCTGACGGTCGGCCTTGCCGCCGTCGCCCTCTCCAGCCTGATCGGCCTTTCGCTCGGCCTGCTCGCGGGCATGGCGGGCGGCAGGGTCGATGCGCTGGTCATGCGCGTGATCGACGCGATGCTGGCGATCCCGACGATGCTGTTCATGCTTGTCGTCGCCCTCGTCGCGGGAACCGGGCTCGTCCCGCTCGTCGTCGTCATCGCCGCGACCAATTGGGTCGGCTGCGCGCGGATCGTCAGGGCCGATGTGCTCAGCGTGAAGGAAATGGACTATGTCGCGGCGGCGCGGTCGATCGGCGCGCGCCCGCTCGGCCTGATCCTGCGGCACATCCTGCCCAATATCCTGTCCTCCTTCGTGGTCGTCTCGACCATGAATGTCGGCACCGTCATCCTGGCGGAATCCTCCCTCAGCTTCCTCGGCTTCGGCATCCAGCCGCCCGAGATCTCCTGGGGGCAGATGCTGAGCGAGGGACGCCAGTACCTGGCGACCAGCTGGTGGGTTGCGACCTTCCCCGGCATCGCGATCACGCTGACCGTGCTCGGCGTCATCCTGCTCGGCGACTGGCTGCGCGATCATCTCGATCCGCGCCTCGATTGAGCGCAGCCCCCTCTATTCACTTTGCCAGAGAATTCCATGACCATCGTCGCCCAGAACGCACGCAAGCCCCGCAGGCTCCATCTCGGCCTGTTCCACCAGCCGATCGGCCGGCATCCGGCGGCGTGGCGGCAAGACACCGCGCAGGGCCATCCAGAGGATATCGACTGGGCGATCCGGATCGCCCGCAAGGCCGAGGAAGGACTGTTCGACATGTTCTTCCTGGCGGACAACCTGGCTGGCCCGGAGCCCGGTGCGCAGGGCAAGGCCGGTGGGCTCGAGCCCCTGACCCTTCTCTCGGCGCTGGCGGTTGCGACCTCGAAGATCGGCCTCGTCGGCACGATTTCGACCAGCTTCGCTGAGCCTTACAACGTGGCGCGGCAGCTCGCATCGCTCGACCATATCAGCCATGGCCGCGCCGGCTGGAACGTCGTCACCACCCAATCGGACCGGGCGGCCGAGAATTTCAGCCTCACTGCCCTGCCCGATCACGCCGCCCGCTATGAGCGCGCAGGGGAGTTCGTGCAGGTCGTACGCGGCCTCTGGGACAGCTGGGCCAATGATGCCCTCATCATGGACCGGAAATCCGGCACGTTCCTCGATACGCAGCGGGTGCGCCTGCTTGCGCATAAGGGCGCGCATTTTTCCGTCCGCGGGCCGCTCAACATCTCGCGGCCGCCACAGGGCCACCCCGTCATCATCCAGGCCGGCTCCTCGCGCGACGGCATCGGGCTCGCGGCCGCCGAGGCGGATCTCGCCTTCACGGCGCAGGACACGATCGCCGACTCCCACGTCTATCGCGAGGCGCTGAGCGAGGCAGCGAAAGCCGCCGGACGCAAGGCACCCAGCCTCCCGATCCTACCCGGAATCATGCCGATCGTCGGGCGGACCGATGCCGAGGCGCGCGAGAAATTCGCGGCGATGCAGGAGCATACCGACATCGCCGCCGGCATCCGGCAGCTGTCGGGGCGCTGGGGTTATGACCTGTCCGGCCATCCGCTCGACGGGCCCGTGCCGGAGCCGGGCGAACGCATCCATGGCGAGAGCCGGGTGCGCCTGCTCCTGAACAAGGCGCGCGCCGAGAACTACACGCTACGCGAACTCGCAGCGCTCGCCATCGCCTCCCATGGCCATCGCATCATCATCGGCTCGCCCCGGACGATCGCCGACGACCTGCAATCATGGTTCGAGCAGGGCGCTGCAGACGGCTTCAACCTGATCCCGGCTTCGATGCCCGACGGGCTCGACGATTTCGTCGATCTGGTGATCCCGGTCCTGCAGGAACGGGGATTGTTCCGCCGACATTACGAGGAAGCCAGCCTGCGCGAGCGCTTTGGCCTCGACCTCCCCCGGCTCGCTGCGTTCACGAACTGAGCTGCTGGCTCCGAGGCGCACTGATCGCGAGGCGGATAAATTCCTTCCGTCTCGCCCGCCGACTGTGGAACTATAGATCTCCAAATAACCCTCAGCATAGCCAAATATACTTATTGTACTGACAGTATTGATTGCGCAACCGGTTCGGATACGAATGCCATGGGCGCTTATTCCCGCTCAACGACAAATTCCGGAACCGTGCCATGACTGACTTGATCGTGCGATCTTCTCCCTTCGATGGGAAAGCAGAGGTTTTGATCGAAGGGCTTGTTGCCGAGTACGACGGCCGATACGGGGCCAATAGCAGGCCAGGCGGCGCGCGCACCGAGATCCTGCGCTACCCCCCAGAGGCCTTCGCCCCGCCTTTGGGAGATTTCCTGCTCCTGCGGCGCGGCGACGAGACCATCGCGGGCGGCGCCTTCATGAGCCATGACGACGAGACAGCCGAGCTCAAGCGCATCTGGACGCGGGACGATCTGCGGCGGCAGGGGCTGGCACGGCAGATCRTGCTCGCGCTCGAAGAGGCGGCGGCCGAGATCGGCTACACCCGGGCCTATCTCACCACCGGGTTCCGGCAGCCGGAAGCGACGGGCCTGTATCTGTCGCTCGGCTATCGGCCGCTCTTCGACACGACAGTCGACCCGACGCTCTATCGCTCCCTGCCCTTTGAAAAACATATCGGGGCGAAGGCCGGCACCGCCGGCAGCACAGCGATCTATCCCCCGGCCGCATCGCTCGACGACGCGACGGCCCGCGTCGCCATCGTCAAGGCCGAGCAGGAGGCGAAGATTGCGGCCAGGCTGGCGGCTCATCGCGCGGCGACGACACAGGTAGCAGCGGCTTGAGCGGCGCAGACGCAGTCTCGCCGGCAGCATGACGCTGCACGCCGCAGCGCCTGCCAATGAGGGGCAAGCGGCTGCCGAACATAGGCGACCGGCCACCCCGCCGGTCTTCGGTGGCATGCGCCACCTCTCCTGGGAGTGAGAGCATCATGGGAACGCAGAACGACCACTTTGCAGCGCTGGTCGGCAACACGCCGCTGCTGGAGCTGCGCCGCTTTGCCGAAAGGCTGGAGATCGCCTCCCGCGTCTTCGCGAAGATCGAGTATCTGAACCCGGCCGGCAGCATCAAAGACCGCACGGCCTGGGGCATCATTCGCGAGGCCGAGGAGAAGGGGGCGCTGAAGCCCGGACAGCTCATCGTCGATCTCACCAGCGGCAACACCGGCATCGGCCTCGCCGCCTTGGCAGCGGCGCGCGGCTACCGCTCGAAATTCTACCTTCGCAACACGATCAGCGAGGACAAGATCAGGCTGCTTCACCAATATGGCGCCGAAACCGTCCTGATCGACAACAGCGTATTCCTGGAAACCGGCGCTATCCACGCGATCATCGACCGCGTCCGCCGCGAGAATCCCGATGCGTATTACACCAACCAACGGGGAAACCCGGCAAACCCTCGCGTTCACTTCGAAACCACCGGGCCGGAGATCTGGCGCGAGACCAAGGGCGAGGTCGACATCTTCGTGGCCGCGGTCGGTACCGGCGGCACGATCTCCGGTACCGGCCGCTTCCTGAAGGCGCAGAAGCCCGGCGTGAAGGTCGTCGTCGTCGAGCCCGGCGCGGCCTCGATCCCCTCGGCGGAGACGCCCTACCCCGACAGCATCGAGGGCGTCCATAAGGTGACCGATGTCGAGGTCGCGTACCTG
>NZ_JBFTRC010000119.1:0-22234 GCF_056399325.1 Allobosea sp. 01N443 | reverse complement strand
GACTTGTCGACAGCGGCAAGTAGCGGCCAGCACCATAAAACCAAGGCGACCATCATGCGGATCATCGGACATCGCGGCGCGCGCAATATCTGGGCGGAGAACAGTCTCAGCGGCTTCCGGCAAGTCTGCGACCTCAAGAACGTCTGCGACCTCAAGGTCGACGCGGTCGAACTCGATGTGCATCTCTCCGCCGATGGCGAGATCATGGTGATCCATGATCCGCTGCTCGAGCGCACCACGGACCATAAGGGGCCGGTCGCCGGGCTCTCCCGCGAGGCGCTGCGCAAGGTTCGGCTCAACGACACGCTGGGCGAGACGATCCCGACCTTGGCGGCCGTGCTCGACGTCTTCGCGCCGACCGGCATAGAGCTCGAGATCGAGATGAAGATGGACGCGCTCGGCAATCCCCATGCGGGACTGCTGGAGAAGGTCATCGCCCTGGTCGAGGCCAGAGGCATGGCCTCGCGCGTCGTCCTGACCTGCTTCGTTCCCKAGGTCATCGAGGAGATCCGGGCGAAGGCCCCGCACATGCGCCGCCTCGCTTCGGTCGATCGCCGCTCCTGCGAAGCCTTCGGCGGCGTTGATGCCACCTTGCGGCGCTTCGTCGATCTCGGCTGCATCATCGCGGTCGAGCAGTCGCTGCTGCGGCTGGCACTCGATCGTGCGCTGGGCATTGTCGGGCGCGAGAAACTCGGTGTCTGGGTGCCGAACACCCTGCGCGAGCTTGATTACTGGCTGGGGCAGCCGATCGCGCAGATCACCAGCGATCGCCCCGATCTCGCCCTGCAATTGCTGGCCGCGAAGGCTGGGTGAGGCGATGGCCGTCACTCTGTCGCGGGCCCGGCTCGGCGAAATCGGCAGCGCGGTCGCCCGGCCGCGCTATCGGCCGGAGGATCTGAGCGCCGGCATCGTCCATTTCGGCGTCGGCAATTTCCACCGCGCGCATCAGGCCTGCTATCTCGACGAACTCTTCGAGAGCGGGCTCGATCGCGACTGGGCGATCATCGGCACCGGCGTGCAGGAAAGCGATGCGGCGATGGGGCGCGAGCTTGCCGCCCAGGACTTCCTGACCACGGTCGTCGCGCAGGAAGCGACCTCCGCGCAGGCGCGGATCACCGGTGCGATGATCGATTTCATCCCGCCCGGCGACAGGGCAGGGCTGCTCGCTCGCCTCGTCGATGCCCGCACGCGGATCGTCTCGCTCACMGTCACCGAGGGCGGCTACTACATCGATCCGGCGACGCAGGCCTTCGACGCGAACCACCCCGATATCATTGCGGATGCCGCCGATAGGCTCGCCTCTCCAAAGACCGCCTTCGGGCTGATCGGCGCCGCCCTTCTGCAGCGCCGCGCCGCCGGCCTTGCGCCCTTCACGGTGATGTCCTGCGACAACCTGCCGGGCAATGGCCATGTCACGGAGAATGCCGTCGCCGGGCTGGTGGAACTGGTCGACCGTTCCGACGCGCACTGGATCCGCGAGAGCGTCGCCTTTCCCAACGGGATGGTCGACCGCATCACGCCCGCGACCTCGGAGCGCGAGCGCGCGGCCCTGCGCAGCGATTTCGGCATCGACGACCGGCGCCCGGTCTTCTGCGAGGATTTTCGGCAATGGGTGCTGGAGGATCGCTTCCCCGCCGGGCGGCCGCGGCTCGAACAGGTCGGTGTCGAATTCGTCGCCGATGTCGCGCCCTTCGAGCTGATGAAAATCCGCATCCTGAATGGCGGGCACGCGGCGATCGCCTATCCCGCCGGCCTGCTCGATATCCATTTCGTACATGAGGCGATGGAGGACCCGCAGATCGCGCGTTTCCTCCGGGCCCTGCTCGATCACGAGATCATCCCGCTCGTGCCCCCTGTGCCCAATACCGACCTCGGGGCTTATCGGCGGACGATCGAGCGGCGCTTCGCCAATCCGAAGATCGGCGACACGATCCGCCGGCTTTGCCTGGACGGGTCGAACCGCCAGCCCAAGTTCATCCTGCCGACGCTGCGCGACGCGCTCGGGGCAGGCCGCCCCATCGACGGTCTCGCGCTCGTCTCCGCGCTCTGGTGCCGCTATTGCTATGGCGAAACCGAAAGCGGGCAGGCGATCGCGCCGAACGATCCGAGCTGGCAAAGGCTGACGGAGCAGGCCCGCAAGGCCAGAATCCAGCCGGAGTCCTGGCTCGCGATGCGGGATGTCTATGGCGATCTGGCGGACGACGCGCGCTTCCGGGAGGCTTTTGGTCAGACCCTGCAACGAATTTGGCACGTCGGCACGCGGGCGAGCCTCGACCACTATCTGGCCCGCAGCGCCCAGGGCTGAGCGCGTCGGCGTTCGGGCGCCGCGCTGCCAGGCTACACTCGGGGCATCAGGCTAGTCCGGTTCGCGGAACGGGGCGGGAATCTGGCTTATCAGGCAAGCTTGATGTCCAGCAGGCTTTCGATCGTCCTGATCCCGGTCTCCGCCTGGAGCCTCTCGTCGATCTCCTCTGCGCTGAGGCATCCTTCAAGCCAGAGGCCGTCGATCACGGCGTTGAGCGCGATGCTGAGGCGTTGCCGCTCGGATGGGCCTGGATTGCGCTGCTCGGCCGTCAGCACTTCTCCGATCAGGTGGTCGCAGGCGCATCGGTAGGCGAGATATTTGTCGCGATGCACCTCGGCGAAGGCAGGGTTGATCGGAACCTGGCTGATGAAGGTCGCCCATAGCGACAGGACGCGAGGATCGGCGACCGGCCCGCTGATGCTCGCGAGGATGAAACGGCGCAGCTTCTCATGCGCGCTGCCCTCCGTCTCGACGATCGCGAGAGGCGGTCCGGTGATGATCTCGATCGTCCGACGGTACGCTTCGACCATCAGATTGTCCTTCGACGCGAAGTGGTGCCGGATCAGGCCGTTGCTGACGCCGGCATGGGCAGCCACGGCGCGTACCGTCGTGCCCTGGATGCCGAGCTCCGCGATGCAGTCGAGCGCGGCTTCGATCAGGTCGGCGCGTCGGTTGAAGTCGGGGGCCCGCCTGAATGTCGCCGTCATCACTGTGCCTCCGATGCAGTCAGGGTCAGCAGATCAATATTATGCGCTTGYATAGTAGCTATACAATCGCATAGTCCCGCGCCACAAGACCCGCCACGACCCCGAACCCGACGCACCGGCAGACACAGCGCTTGACCCAGCATTCGACACACATGAGTGAGCGCTCCAGGGGGACGTTCCTCGTCCTGGCGGCGACGATCTGCTGGAGCGCCAGCGGGCTCTATTCGCGCCTGCTGACCACCGATGTCTGGACGGCGATCGGATGGCGCTCCCTGTTCGCCGGTCTCTTCCTGATTGGGCCCTTGCTCATGCTCGGCGGCGGCCTGTCGCGCCGGCACTGGCGGGCGGTCGTGCAGCCGGCGGGTTTGGCCATGATCGCCTGCCAGACGATCAGCCAGGCGAGCTTCATCGGCGCCTACTACACGACCAGCGTCGCCAACGTCGCCGCCATCTATGCAACCGCACCGTTCATTGCCGCGCTCCTGGGCTGGCTACTCCTGAAGGAGCGCGCGTCCTGGCGTACGCTGGCGACGGGCCTGGTCTGCCTGGTCGGGGTCGGCATCATCATGGCGTCGTCGATCGGCGGCGGGCGGGTCGTCGGAGACCTGCTTGCCCTCGTCATGACGGCCTCGTTCGCAATGGTCATCGTGCTGCCAAGGCTTAACCCGGACCTGCCGGCGCTGCCGCCCATCATCGTCAGCGCGCTTTTGACCTTCGTGCTGTTTGCCCCTTTCGGCTCGGCTGGTTCGCTCGACCTCCATAACTGGGTCGTGCTCGCGGCCTTCGGCGCCACGAATTTCTCGATAGCCCTGGTGCTCTTCATCATGGGCGCACGTCACCTGCCGCCGGCCGAGGCGGCGCTCATCGGGACCACGGAGATCGTGATGACCCCCTTGTGGGTCTGGCTCCTGCTGGCCGAGAAACCGCCGGTTGCCACGGTCATCGGGGGCGCGGTCATCTTCGCAGCGGTCGTCTGCCATACGGCGATCGAATTGACGCGGACCCGCCGGCTGAGCCGTTCCTGATGTGACATGCGGCCAGCCCGGTCGTTCAGGTCGGCTCGAAACGCCGGGTCTGGCTACGCTTGCGGATCGGGCCCCTTATCATCCCGAGGCCCTGGAATGTCCGGTGATCAGCGAGCCCGATCGGCGGGCCATGAACCAACACGGATTTTTGTTTGACCGGGCGTGGACGCGTGGTCGGATATGGCAGACCCTGTCGTCCGGGAATGGGCAAAGATGGGATGGATTGCGGCGCTCGATCGCGGGCGGGCTGGAGGAATATCGGACAGGCACAATTCATGCTTCGCGGGGATTGCAGCAGGGGAGGCCGGGATGACGAAAGCCACCTACACAGACTGGATGGCCGTGCTGGAGCGCATGGAGCGAACCCAGCGCGAGCACTATCTCGCAGGCCATGACGACGAGGGCGACGCTTTGGGCAAGCAGATCGAGCAATGGATACTGGCCGGCCGGGCCCAGGGCTATTGCGTGCGGGACGGCAGGCCCCTGACGGATACGCGGCACCCTTCCGAGACAAGCCTGGCCGGTGAGATGCAGCGCCAGTCGGGCCAGCACCGGTCGTCAAAGCACTGAGCCCCCGCGGGCGCGTAGCGCGCTGCAACAGGATGCCACGCGGCGAACGGGCATCCGCTGCGTGCAGGTGGCTCTGACGCTCGGGAGATCCCATGCAACGCGTCGCCTCCTGCACATGCGGCCAGCTGAGCATCACCGTCGAAGGCGAGCCGCGTGGGGTCGGCCTGTGCCATTGCCTGGCATGTCAGAGCCGAACGGGAAGCGCTTTCGCCTATCTGGCCAGCTTTGCCGCTCCCTACACGGTGTCCGGGCGGGCGTTCGAATATGTTCGTACCGGCGACCAGGGAGCGGCGTTCAAATTCCGCTTCTGTCCGGTCTGCGGGAGCAATCTCTTCCACAGCGAGGAGGGGGCGACCGGGGCGGTCTCGGTTGCTGTCGGCGCCTTCGGCGACCCGGATTTCCCGCTGCCCCAGGTGTCCGTCTACGACATCCGGCGGCATGGATGGGTTGCGCTGCCCACCGGCATCCAGGCGTTTCCGCGAGACCCGGACTGAGCGGTCGGATACCGGCCTCGCGCCTCCCGGATTGCCGCCTCAATCGGGCGCCTTGCGAAAATCCGTACCGTCGAGCACCTCCGCCAGAAGCCGCGTTCCCAGATCGGCTTCCGCCTCGGAAAGCCCGGAAAATCCGAACAGCAGTCTCGATGTATCGGAGGATGCGACGTTCATCCGGGACAGCGGCATGACGACGACGCCCTTCGCCAGGGCGGCCGCGGAGACAGCCCTGTCGTTGCTCCAGGTCCCCGTGCTGCGTGCGGTGAGATTGATGCCCTGATCGGGAACGACGACGGCAAGATGCTCGCTGGCACGGTCCCTCAGGAGGCCCGTCAGCAGATCCCGCGACGCGCGCAGTCGCTCCCTGAGGCGGCGCAGATGGGCTGGAAAATAGCCCTCATTGAGAAAATCGCCGACGACGCGTTGCTGGAAAGTCGGCGGGCAGCGGTCAAGCGCCGGGCGCACCGCCCGGAACACCGGCACCAGATCGGCCGGGACCACGAGATAGCCAAGCCGCAGGCTCGGCAGCAGGGCTTTGCTGAACGTGCCGGTGTAGAGGACACGATTGGCCTGATCCAGGCCTTGCAGCGAGGCGATCGGATGACCGTCATAGCGAAATTCGCTGTCATAGTCGTCCTCGACAATCCAGCAGCCATGCCCCCTTGCATAGGCGAGAAGCTCGAGCCGCCGCGGCAGGGAAAGAACGGAGCCGACCGGATACTGGTTTGACGGCGTCACATAGAACAGCGCCGGTGGTTGCAGCGAGCCGGCCGCCAAGACCTCCGTCATGACCCCCTCGTGATCCACGGGCAGGCCGACGATCTGCGCGCCATTGAGAGTCAGGCATTGTCTGGCCGGCGGATAACACGGGTCCTCGACAACGACGCTGTCGCCAGGTGAGGCCAGCACGCGAAAAGCCAGGTCGAGCGCCTGCTGCGTTCCGGCCGTGATGAACAACTGATCAGGCGTACAGCGCACCCCCCTCGAAACGGCCAGGTGAGCGGCGATCGCGGCCCGAAGCGCGGGCTCCCCCTGAATATCGCCATAGCCTTCAAAGGCGTAGTTCATGTGCCGGCCGGCAATGCGGCTCAGGAGGCCTGCGGTCCGCTCATCATGGGCGATCCGGCCGGTCACAAACGGCAGGGGCTTTTGTGGTTCGAGGCTGGGYCCGCAGGTCAGAACCCGCGTGACCGCTTGCGAGAGCGCGCGGCTGGTCGCATGAGCCGCTGGCTCCTTGCGTTCACCGGCTCTCAAGAGCCCATCCGGAACGCCTGCAGAAATATAGGTGCCCGACCCGTGGCGGGCGATGGCATAGCCCTCGGCGATCAGGATCTCATAGGCCTCGGCAATGGTGCCTCGCGACAGCTTCCACTCCTGCGACGCCAGGCGGGTCGAGGGCAGGCGCTGTCCCGCATCCAACCGGCCGTCGGCAATCGCACCGCGCAGGGCAAGGTAGAGCTGCCGCGCCAGGGATGCCGGGGAGGATGGATTGATACCCGGCTGAAAGCGAGCCGATGGGCTTTCCCTGCGCCGCTTCAGGTTCATCAAGCCTCCCATCCAAATGGCTCACCAAGTGGCTCAGGGTGGAATCGTATAGTGGCTCTGTAAAATGAATCAATAATGCATTCTGATTGAGCCACTTTCAAAGTGCCGCCGCAGATCGACGAGGAGAAGCAGGGATGGAGATGCAGGCGCCACGCCGCTGCAGGCCCTCTTCGACCGCGTCTTCGCCCATCACGGCTTCGCGGTCGGTTTTTGAGCCTTCTGCAAAGCGAATCTCCTGGAGTTCCTGATGTCGATGTCTTCGCCCCGATTGCGGATTGCCGTGCTGTTCGGCGGACGCTCTGCCGAGCATGACGTGTCCGTGCTGTCGGCCACCAATGTGATGAATGCCCTGGAGCCCGCGAAATATGACGCGGTACCGATTTTCGTGACGCGCGAAGGGCAATGGCTGCTGAGCCGCCTCGAGGGGGGCATGCTCGCCAAACCCGAGAGCGGTACGGAGGTCTCCCTCGTCCCGGGCGGACGCGGGCGAATGATCGCGATCGAGGCCGGCGGCAGGATGGTCGACGCCGGGACGATCGACATCCTGTTTCCCGTCCTGCACGGGCTCTATGGCGAGGACGGTTCGATACAGGGGCTTGCGGAAGTCGCGCGCGTGCCGCTCGCGGGCTGCGGCATCCTCGGCTCTGCGGCGGCGCTGGACAAGGATATCGCCAAGCGCCTGCTGCGGGCAGCCGGCCTTCCGGTCGCCCGATCCGTGACCATTAGCGACGATGCTGCACCTGACCTTCCTGCTTTGGAACGAGAACTTGGGCTACCGCTTTTCATCAAGCCGGCGCGGCAGGGCTCTTCGATCGGCGTCAGAAAGGTCTCCGGAAGCCAGGAATTCAGGCCGGCGCTGAGCGAGGGGTTCCGGCATGACCGCAAGTTGCTTGCCGAAGAATTCATCCAGGGGCGCGAGATCGAATTCAGTGTGCTGGAAGATCAAAGGGGCGGATTGTTCGTATCCCGGCCCGGAGAGATCGTTCCGGCCGTGAGCCATGGCTTCTACAGCTACGACGCCAAATATATCGACGAGAACGGTGCGGCGTTGAAGGTACCGGCGGAATTGCCCGCAGAGGTCGAGGCGCAGATGCGGGAGATGGCCGCCAGGGCATTCAGGGCTCTCGGCTGCGATGGCATGGCGCGCGTCGATTTCTTCCTGACGGCGGATATGCAGCCTCTCGTGAACGAGGTGAACACGATTCCGGGCTTCACCAATATCAGCATGTATTCCAAGGCGATGGCCGCCAGCGGCGTGAGCTATGCCGAAATCATCGATCGTCTCGTCTCGCATGGCCTGGCGCGCGCCGGTCGGGCCGGCTGACATTGCCGGTGAACGGGATCGGGGCGGCCGAGGCGAGCAGCGGTTGGAGCAACCGACCGATCGGCGTCGCTGTTCTCAGCGGATCATTGCCGACAACTCTGGCCGCCGTTCGGCAGTTCGATACCTCTGAGGGCGAGCTTTTGGCAAGGAACCGGGGCGAGCAACCGTCAGCGCAGGCGAGCACTCGATCCCGCGCTGTCGGCGCCGGACCAGGGCTTCGGGAGCGGTCTCGGTGGGAACGGGCGGCCGGCTCGGACGTTGGAGCCGCACATGCAAGATCCGGGCGGCGCCAAACCTGGCCCCGACGACTTGCAAGCCAGCGACGGRCAGCCATCATGAGCAAATCAAGATCGACGGGAACGCCAAGGGCAAACCCCGGCAACGGGGGCGAGACGCACCAGACTGCTTCTGCTCCGGACAAGCGGATCACGACGAACCACGGCGTGCCGGTGAGCGACAACCAGAACTCGCTCAGGGCGGGGCGGCGTGGCCCGACCCTGCTCGAGGATTTCGTGCTCCGGGAAAAGATCCAGCATTTCGACCACGAGCGCATTCCCGAGAGGATCGTCCATGCACGCGGCTCGGCGGCGCACGGCTATTTCGAGCTGACTGAGTCGCTGGCCGAATTCACCCGCGCCAGGATCCTCACCGAAGTCGGCGTCAAGACGGAGCTGTTCACGCGCTTCTCGACCGTCGCGGGCGGCGCCGGTTCTGTCGACACGCCGCGCGATGTGCGTGGCTTTGCGGTCAAGTTCTACACCCGGGAGGGCAACTGGGACCTCGTCGGCAACAACATCCCGGTCTTCTTCATCCAGGACGCGATCAAGTTTCCCGATCTCATTCACGCCGTGAAGATGGAGGCCGATCGCGGATATCCGCAGGCCGCCAGCGCCCATGACACCTTCTGGGATTTCATCGGCCTGATGCCCGAGGCCACCCACATGATCATGTGGGCGATGTCGGACCGGGCCATTCCGCGTTCGTTGCGCATGATGGAGGGTTTTGGAGTCAACACCTTCCGGCTTTTGAACGACAAGGATGAGCCGACCTTCGTCAAGTTCCACTGGCGGCCGAAGCTCGGCACGCAATCGACTTGCTGGGACGAGGCCGTGAAGATCGCCGGTGCCGATCCCGATTATCACCGTCGCGATCTGCATGAAGCCATCGCTGCGGGTGATTTTCCGGAATGGGAGTTCGGTGTCCAGCTCCTGAGCCAGAAGGAGGCGGACGCGCTGCCATTCGACATTCTCGATGCCACCAAGCTGATACCCGAGGAGCTCGTGCCGATCCGCTTCATCGGCCGCATGGTGCTCAATCGCAACCCGGACAACTTCTTTGCCGAGACGGAGCAGGTCGCCTTCCTGCCGACCAACATGCCGCCGGGCATCGATGTCTCGGAGGATCCGCTGCTGCAGGGGCGGCTTTTCTCCTATCAGGACACGCAGCTCTCGCGCCTTGGCACCGTCAACTTCCACCAGATCCCGATCAACAAGGCCAAGGGCTGTCCCTTCCAGAATCTGCAGCGCGACGGGCAGATGCAGACAAAGGTGTTCACGGGGCGCGCGAATTACGAGCCCAACAGCCTCAGCGAGGCCGGCGAGGACGGCGGGCCGCGCGAGGATCCGAACGGCGGCTTCCGGACCTTCGCCCTGCCGGTGGAGGAGACGAAGCTCAGGCTGCGTTCGGAGAGTTTCGCCGACCATTACTCGCACGCCCGACTGTTCTTTCGATCGCAGACGGAGATCGAGCAGGCCCACATCGCCAGCGCGCTGGTCTTCGAGCTGTCGAAGGTCTCGCTCGACCATGTCCGCTTGCGGGTTCTCTCCAATCTACGCAATGTCGACGAGACACTGGCCGGTCGCGTCGCGGACGGCATGAACATGGCGCTGCCCAAGGCATCGGCGCCGGCCGTGGCCCCGCAGGACATGGAGGTTTCGCCAGCCCTGCGCATCGTCGGCAAGTATCCCGAGACGCTGAAGGGCCGGGTGGTCGGTGTCCTGGTTTCGGACGGGGCGGACGGAGCCTTGATCGACATGCTTGGAAAGGCCGTCGAGGGCGAGGGCGGCACGGTCAAGATCGTCGCGCCAAGGATCGGCGGCGTGACCTTGAAGGGCGGCAGGACGCTGAAGGCCGACGGTCAACTGGCGGGCACGCCGTCGGTGATGTTCGACGCTATCGCCCTCGTGCTGTCCGAAGCAGGTTGCGCAGCCCTGCTCAGCGAGGGCGCAGCCATCGATTTCGCCAAGGACGCCTTTGGCCATCTCAAGGCGATCGGCTTCAGCGCCGAAGCGAAACCGCTCCTCGACAAGGCGGGCATCGTCGCGGATGCGGGCGTCGTGGAGCTCGGTGCCAAGGCTCAGGCCTTTCTTGCCCCCGCCTGCACGCGCCAATGGGGCCGCGAGCCAAAGGTTCGTACCCTGGCTTGAGCCGGAAGGTCGGGAACCCGCAAGGCTCGGCCTGCGGGATGGGCCCACCATGCAGAACGGTGGTGGGTCTTTCCGTTGGGCAGGAGGCGTCAAAGCGGTTTGCTGCTAGGAATGCGGCAGATCGGGTGGGACGCGGATAGGCGAAGCATGGGCGTCGAGCTGCGCGAAGTGACCGCCGCAACCGTTCGATCGATCTGCAGCCTGGAGGTCGCCGACGAACAGCGCACCTATGTTGCGCCTGTAGCGGTATCGATAGCTCAGGCTCATTTCGAGCCGACATCGATGTTTCGAGCGATCTATGCGGATGACGAGCCCGTGGGCTTCATCCTGTGGCGCAGCGGGGAACAGCCGAAATCGGCTTATCTCTGGCGCTTCATGGTCGACAGGAAGCACCAGGGAAAAGGCCATGCGCGTGCCGCGATGGAATTGGCCTTTACGGAATGGCGTGCGCTCGGCTTCGATACCTTGATCACCAGCGTTGTTCTGGGCCAGCACAGCCCGCTGGGCTTTTACCTGTCGCTTGGATTTACAGAGGCGAATGAGACCACGCGCCATGGCGAATGGGTTCTTCGCAAGACGCTCTAGCCGCGCGCTGGCATCGGATCGCCGCCGACTGGCCCGTCTCCGGAGCGCTCAGCCGGTGCCGTTGAATTCGGTACGAAATTCATGAAATTCGCGGGCAACAAGGTTCGGATCGCTCGTCTAGCCTCTGCAACCTTGCCAATCCGGCATGTGCAGAGCCGGCCTGCGCTTGACCCGTCAGCAGTCGCGTCCCGGCACCGTGCCGGCCAGGACGCGGGCGACCGGGGCGCCCAGGGCGGCCCATCGGGAACCGGAGGGATGCCCGTTCGTTTCACAGTGATCCGCGAGGATTCCCACGAACTGGCCCGCCATCCCGAGAGAGATGGTGGGTCTTTTTCGTTAACCTTCGCACGATAACTTCCTCAATCGATGGAACCGATCGGGGAAATGGGAATTTCCCTTCCGTCATGCTACATTGGATGGGCGGCGTCGTCGTCCTGGCAACGAGGGATAACCGATATGAAAACCATACTGGTTCTGGCCGTTTCTGTGGGGCTGATGGGCATTGGTGGCTGTGCCGCCGATATGTACGGCAAGGGCAAAGGCAAAGCCCCGCCGCCGGTGGCTTCGCCGATCGTGACCAAGGGCTGAGGCCCGAATCCAGCGACCCTCGGGTCGCCCGAGTTTGCCCGCTGCTCCGAAAGGGGCGGCGGGTCTTTTTTTGTCTGCCTGTGCCGGTCCTGCCGCGGATCGGCCCGACCTGCCGCTACAGCGAGCCGCGCGTGGCACCCGCTGCCGAACGGCCGAGCGCCTCGTCCGCTGGGTGTTGACGATAATCGAGGGCGGGGTGGATGATCGGCTGCCGACCGCGCGATCCGAACTGCTGGCAACGACACCCTGCTGTTCAGCGAACTTGGCCTGTCATAGAGGATTGAAGCCAGATGTTGCGAATGTCCATTGTGGTCATTGCGGCGCTGCTCGTGACAGGCGTCGTCGCATTCGAAGATATCGATGGCAGTTTGGCCAAGCTGGAGCCGATAGACCGAGCAACCCTGATTGAGGCTATCGATCTGCACATGAACGACGGTACTTCGACTAAAATCAGAAATGTCAGGCCTGTGTCTGAGAACGTATACCTTTGCGGATGGATCGATTCAAAGAATAGCTTCGGCGCCTATGTGGGATACCGCAGATTTATTCTCCACATGGGCAGCAAGGAATTTTTATACGACGGAGATTTCCACCGAGGCACCGAGCATCTCGCCGCATCGACCAAACGATTTATTGGCGCGAAGTGCGGGCAGGGGTCGTAATTGCGCGCGATCGTATGGGCGAGGAGCAACGAGCGGGCGGATCAGCCCAACATGCCCGTGGACGAGAAATACAGAGCACGCTGCGGAGCCGGGAGCATCGCGACGTCACGGCGCAGCTTCAGCCGGTCGTCCTGAGCAATGGTAGCCGCTCGTTCGCTGGCCTGAGAGGCCGCCCCATAGCGCAGGGAACCGAATGCCCCACCGGAGGTTGCTCGATTGTGGCGCTGGCCACGGGCAATCAGGAGGAGGGGGCAATGGACGGTATCATCTATCTCGTCGGGTTGATTGTGGTGGTCATGGCCATCCTCTCGTTCCTTGGTCTGCGTTGAGAGGAGGCGAGAATGGCTGTTCTTCCCACAGAAACCGATGTCTCGATCGCGGTCGCGCCGGCTCCGTCCTCCTATCTGGAATGGGCCCCCATCCTGGGGGGAGCGGTGCTCGCAGCCGCCATCTCCTCGATCATGACGGCCTTCGGATCGGCGATCGGGCTTTCCTTGGTTTCGGCGGAGCCTTCGCGCAGCTCTTCGCTCGCCGTGCTCGGCATCGCAGCAGCGCTATGGGCGCTCTGGGTCACCGTCTCGGCCTGCATTGCCGGCGGCTATGTGGCCGGCCGGATGCGGCGCCCTGTTCCCGATGCCACCGCCCACGAACGGGAGATGCGTGACGGAGCGCATGGCCTCCTGGTCTGGGCAACGGGGGCGCTCCTGCTGGCTTTCATCGCGACGTCATCGGCTGTTGGCGCGGGCCGCACAGCCCTTGAGGGCGCGGCAGCCGCAACCTCGGGGGCGACTTCGCTCCTGAAGCTGCAGCCGGATCCGCTCGGCTCGGCCATCGATGGCATCCTGCGGGCGCCCGGCGCCGGTGCGCCGGTGACGCCCGAAGAGCGTTCGGAGCTGAGCCGGCTGATGTCGACGGCGATGGGGAATGGCACGCTCGATCCGGCGGACCGCGACTATATCGCGACCCGCATGGCAAGCCGTGCCGGGATCGGCAAGCCCGAGGCGGAAAAGCGTGTCGATGACACGCTGGCAAAACTGAACCAGGCCAAGGAGACGGCGAAGCAGGCCGCCGAAAAGGCACGGAAGGTCGGCATCATCTCGGCCTTCCTGACGGCCGCCGTGCTTCTCGTCGGTGCTGCCGCGGGCTGGTTCGGGGCGGTGCTTGGAGGTGGCCACCGTGACGAGCAGCGCGAAATGCCGGGTTGGGGCCGGCGCCGTCTCTGATCCAGGCGTTCCCACAGGTCGAAGCCCGCCGGGTTTCGGCCTGTCCTTGCGTTCAGGCAGGATGAAGCGGCCGCCGGGATTGGCGGCCCTTCTGCGTTCTCGGGCCCAGGGGCTCCGCAATCGCGGCAGCGGAGGGGCGGGAGCCCCCCTGTTTGGGTTGCGCTCAGCCGCCGGTCAGGTCGCGGCTTTGGCGATCGAGCTCCGCATTGTAGCGGCGCAGGGCGAACTGCTCGGTCAGAAGGCCGATCACTTGCAGCGTCTCGCGACTGTCGACGACGGCGAGTTCCTCGCTCTGCGATGCGGCAAACAGCGCCGCAGCCTCGCGGATATTCATCGAAGGCAGCAGGACGTCCTTCTGGTTGCGGGCGAGTTCAGCGACCGTGGCGACCTCCAGATCGGCGCCATACGCCTCGGATACCAGCACCAGGCCGGCATAGCGGCCCTGTCCATCGACCAGCACGGCGCGCTGGTTCGCGCCCAGCGGGAATGCGCGGCGGAAGCCTTCGAGGGATGTGCCTTCCGCGACCGTCCGGACATCCCGGCGCATCATGCGCCCGACGGCGAGGTCGCGAACCCAGCCGATATCGGCAGCGCTGCGGATCGCCTCGCCGCGCAGGTGGAAGCGCCAGGTCGCGAAGGAATAGCCGAAGGTGCGGCGCACCGTGATCGAGGAGACGACCGAGGCGGCGAGCACCGCCACCGTGAGCGGCAGGCTCCCCGTCGTCTCCAGGGCGAGCAGGGCCATGGTCAGCGGGCCACCGACGACTGCGGTTGCCATCGCGCTCATGCCGACGACGGCGAAGACCGTCGAAGCGGCCGGAATCCCGAACCCGGCGGTCCAGGCCAGAGCCATCAGCTTGCCGAACATGGCGCCGATGAAGAGCGAGGCGAAGAACAGGCCGCCGCGAAAGCCGGAGCCGATCGAGACCGCCGAGGCGATCGATTTCAGCAGGATCACGGTGAGGAGGAAGGACGCCGTGTAGTCGGCGGCGAAGCCGACATGCAGCGCGCTGTGTCCCGAGGACAGGACGGTCGGCGTCAGCAGGGCCAGCAGGCCCACCATCAACCCCCCGATGGCGGGACGCAGGGCGAGCGGCAGTCGGCTTTGCCTGAACAGGTACTCGGCCAGCGATACGCCCCGCATCAGCAGGATGCCGAGGCCGGCGCAGAGTGCCCCCATCACCATCACGAGGACATAGTCCTGCCCGGTGAGCGGCGCGGTGATGTCGACCTGGAACGGCATCGGCGTCAGGAAGAGCCGGGTCACGCCTATGGCGCAGAGCGAGGCGACGACGACCGGGGCGAGCATCGCGACGGTATAGGTCGCGATGATGAGCTCGAAGGCGTAGAAGGCGCCGGTCAGCGGCGCATCGAAGGCCGCGG
This sequence comes from Allobosea sp. 01N443, assembly GCF_056399325.1. Classification (NCBI taxonomy): domain Bacteria; kingdom Pseudomonadati; phylum Pseudomonadota; class Alphaproteobacteria; order Hyphomicrobiales; family Alloboseaceae; genus Allobosea; species Allobosea sp. 01N443. The sequence continues at coordinate 7,397 of NZ_JBFTRC010000119.1, read as the reverse complement.
CGATCGCGCCGGCGGCGCCGCAGCCGACCAGCACCCGCAAGTCGGCGCGCCGGACCTGCAGCAGGCGTCCGATCTTGGAGGCGAAGGCGGCACCGCCCTGCGTATAGCCGGCCTCCATGCCAACGGACGCGCCAAAACCGTTCGAGACCAGCGTCTGGGCCACGAGGATCAGGCTGTCCCGAAGCGACAGGCGCCCGCCGTGGAGAGCATTGGCCTCGATCGGGTCGACGACGGAGCCCCGCCTGCGGCGAGCCAGCACCACGCCGAGCACTCCCATCAAGAGGCCCCCCAGGACAGGTATTGCGACCGCGCGGAGCGGATCGACCAGGGCTGCGCCGCTGACGTCGCCCTTATGGGTCGCAAAAAAGGACAGGTGCAGGAATTTCGAAGCCCCGACCATCGCAACGACGAGCAGGCCGGCCGCGATGCCGACCAGGCCGGCGAAGACGACGAGCGCGATCTCGTCGCTGCGCAGCCGCCGTGGCAGGTCCCGTCTGAAGCGTAGCCAGGCCGCACGCGCGTTGCGGCGCAGACGGTTGCGACCGAGGGTTCCGAAGACCGTTGGCTCCACCACGCCTGTCACCCCAGCTAGCCGCATTCGGCTGGGAACCACGACGAGGCGCATCGAGCCGCCCCGGCCGTGTCAACCTGCCGCGTGCTAGATGGCCCGCCCCCTGCGCGTCAACCCGCCGACGGTTCTCGTCGATCCGCTGCCCCTGACGATCGCGCTGCATTGGCTGCATCAGCGCGCGCTCACTCAGCCAGCGCTCGCATGACCTTGATCAGGTCGGATTTTCCCTCGAATCCGATTCCCGGCAGGTCCGGCATGACGATGTGGCCGTCCTCGACACGAACCGAATCCGGGAAGCCGCCATAGGGCTGGAAGAGATCGGGGTAGCTCTCGTTGCCGCCCAGGCCGAGGCCAGCCGCAATATTCAGCGACATCTGATGCCCGCCATGGGGAATGCAGCGGGACGGCGACCAGCCAAATTGCTGGAGGACATCGAGCGTTCTGAGATATTCGACAAGCCCGTATGACAGGGCGCAGTCGAACTGAAGCCAGTCGCGATCCGGGCGCATGCCGCCGTAGCGCAGCAGGTTGCGTGCGTCCTGGTGAGAGAAGAGGTTCTCGCCCGTCGCCATCGGCCCCGGATAGAATTCCGAGAGGGCGGCCTGGAGGGCGTAGTCGAGCGGATCGCCGACTTCCTCGTACCAGAATAGAGGATAATCCCGCAGCATCTTGGCGTAGGCGATGCCGGTCTCCAGGTCGAAACGGCCATTCGCATCCACCGCCAGCTGGGCTTGCGATCCGATCTCCTTCAGCGCCGCCTCGATGCGCTCGCGGTCCTCGTCGATCGGGGCCCCACCGATTTTCATCTTGACGACAGTGTAGCCTCATTCGACATCATCGCTGCCCAGACGCGCTGGGGATCGAGATTGGTGCCGGCATCATCGAGCAGGCTCTTCGGCTCGGCCTCGAGAATGCGATTGCGGAAGCGCTCTCGGATGAGGCCGCCCTGGCCATAGCGCCCGTTGGAATTGAAGCCGTATCCAACTACGCGTCGGCCGTCGCGCACGACATCGGTCACGACGGCAACAAGGCTCGCCGTCATCTTCGAGAAGTCGATATAGGCGTTGCGGATGGGAGAGGCGATGGGCTTCGTGATCTCGACGACATCGACGATACGCATGGTCAGGTCCTTCCGTTCGGTTCTGGATTTTGTGCTGGTGGAGCGTCAATGCGCCAGGCCCGGCGCGATCCCGGCCTGCTGGCCTCCGTGGGACCGCTCGGCTTGGCTATGCCGACAGCGAATGTTTCCGAAGAGGGGAGGCTGGGGACATTCGCTCGCCTGGTGAAGCCTGGGCGATCCGCTGCAAGCTGGTGTCGACCTTGGGCGAGGCCCGTCCGAACCTGCTCGAAGGTCGATCGACGCTGGAGGCAGAATTCGCTGATCCTGCTGATTATTGACCAGTTTTCCATTCGATAAGGCGCCCCATTCCGTTCCGCGAGGCGCTTGCTTGCCTCTGTTCGGGCGCCGTCCGGCGGAACCTCCGCTGAGGGGCGGGAACAGCCGCAGATGACGACGGGAGCGACGGTTAGAACTGCTTTGCGGCAAACGCCAATGCTGTTGCCGGAATTGATCATGCGTTTTAGGCATTACCAATGGAACTGATCTGGCTTGAGGATTACCTGGCGCTGGCTGATGCCTTGAATTTCTCCAGGGCCGCTTCTGCACGGCACGTGACCCAGCCGGCCTTCAGCCGGAGGATCCGCGCGCTTGAGGATTGGATCGGTGCGCCCTTGTTCATCCGCACCACGCATAGCGTCGCGCTGACACCGGCAGGCGAGCAGTTCCGCAATCAGGCGGAGGTTCTGACACGCGCGTTGCATCAGTTGCGGCGCGATACCCTGGAGGTTGCCGGACGTGGCGCCGGTCCGTTGTCTATCGCGGCAACCCACGCCCTTTCCTTCACGTTCTTTCCGAAATGGGTTCGTGGAAATGAGAAGATCCTGGCCCTTGGGACCCTCAACCTGATCTCCGACAGCATGCAGGCCTGCGAGCAGATGATGCTGCGGGGGGATGTGCAGTTCCTGCTTTGCCACCATCACCCCAGCATTGGCAGCCGGGTCGAAACCAGCCAGTTCAAGAGCATCGTGGTCGGGGCCGATACGCTCGTGCCGCTTTGTGCGCCCGACCAGGATGGGGCGCCGCGCTGGCGGCTCGAGCGCACTGTGCCGGTCAAGTATCTCGGTTACAGCGAGCAGTCCGGCCTGGGGCGGATCATTACCGGGCTTCGGCGCGCTGCAGATCGAAATGTTGCGCTGGAGACGGTCTTTACATCGCACCTCGCCGCCACATTGCTCTCGATGGCGCGCGCCGGAGACGGGGTCGCATGGCTGCCCCGAACATTGGCGGAGGAGGATATGTCGCTCGGCCGACTGGTCCAGGCCGGTGATCCCGGCCTGGCCATACCGATTGAGATCCGGCTGTTTCGTCCCATGGCCCGTCAGGGGCCCGTTGCCGAGGCCGTCTGGGCCGCATTCGAGCGGGGTTGAGGTTCAGCCCGCTATCAGGTGGCTGAACAGGATCGAGGTGCCGAGGCCGATGAGGGCGAGACCGCCGATCCGCTCGGCCCAGCGCCCGAATTTGGCGCCGACCAGGTTGCCGGCCATCATGCCCCCCGTCGACATCACGAATGTCGCAAAGCCGATGGCCAGCGCGACGACGAAGATGTTCACGTCCAGGAAGGCGAGCGACACGCCGACCGCCATGGCATCGATGCTGGTGCCGATCGCGGTCGCCATCAGGGCCCAGAGCGAGTTGCCATGCGCAGCATCATTGCGCTCGGCCGCAGGCTTCATGGAATGCAGGAGCATGCGCCCGCCGACGATGCCGAGCAGAACGAAGGCGATCCAGTGGTCGACGGCCGCGACATAGCGCCTGCGTGAAACGCGGGCGGCTGGAGGCGGCGCCCCGCCCGATCGAGGCCAGCAGGGCGTCGACGGACATGCCCACGGCGAGCACGGCGATAGAAGCAGGTGACATGGCAGTCTCAAATTGCGGACGGAGGACCAGAYGGATCTCGGGCCTTGTCCGCAAGGCCTCTCCGTCACGGTCTCGCTTGGCCGAAATCATCCGGCTGATCGCACCACGCAGTCCTCGCCGCGAGCGTGTTGATGCGATCGCGCGCCGAAGCACGCCGCTACTCCCCGATGCGTCTGCACCTAGTGAATCACGCTCATGATGTCAATTCGATAACGATTTCAAATTCTTAGCATTGAGACGCATTTGCATGTAGAAGAATGCCGCGGCCCTGCCGAAGCGACGCCGGGCGCGCTCGACGACCTCTGCGTCGAAGGCTACGGCTGGTGAGATCACGCGGGGAGGGGCACATCCGCCAGGCCGATTTCGTGCCTCTCGACTATCGCGCTTGCACCAGTCCTGTCCCTGCCGGACGTCAAACACGCGATCTTGAAACGGCAGCAACCGGAATTCCCAAGACAGGAATGGTCCGGCGCGTAGGATCGGCCGCGTGATGCCAATAACACCACAGGGGAGAACGACTGTGCCGCGCCTGACCGCCAAGGATTTTCCGCAGGAACTGCTCGAACTGTACGACTATTATGCGCACGGACGGATCACCAAGCGCGAGTTTTTCGATCGCGCCGGCAAATTCGCCGTGGGTGGCATGACGGCGGCGTCGATCCTGGCCTCGATGAGCCCCGACTACGCGCTCGCGCAACAGATCTCGTTCACGGACCCCGATATCACCGCCAGTTACCTCACCTACCCCTCGCCGAAGGGGAATGGCGATGTCCGCGGCTATCTGGTGCGTCCGGCAAAACTATCCGGCCGCGTCCCCGCGGTGGTCGTCGTGCATGAGAACCGCGGTTTGAACCCCTATATCGAGGATGTCGCGCGCCGGGTCGCGAAGGCCGGCTTCATCGCGCTTGCTCCGGATGGCCTGAGCTCCGTCGGCGGTTATCCCGGCAATGACGAGAAGGGCCGAGAACTGCAGCAGCAGGTCAATCCGGAGAAGCTGATGAATGACTTCTTCGCGGCCATCGAATTCCTGATGAAGAGCGATCAGACCACCGGCAAGGTCGGCATCACCGGCTTCTGCTATGGCGGTGGCGTCGCCAACGCGGCTGCCGTCGCCTATCCCGAACTCGGCGCGGCCGTGCCGTTCTATGGCCGTCAGCCCCGCGCCGAGGACGTGCCGCGGATCAAGGCGCCGCTCCTGATCCATTACGGCGCTCTCGACACCGGCATCAATGCCGGCTGGCCGGCCTATGAGGCGGCCTTGAAGGCGGGCGGGAAAACCTATGAGGCCTATATCTATCCAGGCGCCAATCATGGCTTCCACAACGACTCCACCCCCCGTTATGACGAAGCGGCCGCCAAGCTGGCCTGGGACCGGACCATCGCCTGGTTCAAGCGCTACCTGAGTTGAACGAGCGGAGCCTCATCCCGCCCGAGCGTGGGTGAGAGCGACCGGGGCGCGCCAGAATTCGCGGTCTCCGCACGGGGTAGGACGGCCATGGGCCGTTCGCTCTGCGCGGAGTACTGCGCCTGGGCGTGCAAGGGCCAAGGGTGGGCACGCGCTGTTCGGGGACGTGCTCCGCGAGAGCGCACATTCTGTTCGTGACGCTTGGGCTCGGTTTATAGCCGAATCAGCCTCATGATCCCGAGCGCTGCAGCCTATCGTTCCCGCGAGGTCCCATGCGCCTTGTCTTGACCACGACTGCCGCTCTTCTGTTCACGGCTCTCCCAACCCATGCCGATGAGCGCAGCGAGTGCCTCGCCGGCATCGCGCGCCTGCGCAGCGCGACTGCTGCAAGACCTGCCCCTCCCGACCGGGACACACTTCTCGGCACGCTGCGCCGGGCGGAGCGGGAGGCCGGCGAACGCCAGTTCGACGACTGTGTCGGGGTCCTCAAGGCCAGCGCCAGTGGCGGCGGCAAGAGCAGCCGGGATGACGATGACGCCGAGGAGGGCGCCGAAACCGAGGACATGTTCGGCTTTACGGAGGGCACCAGCATCCTCGAAAAGGGCAAGTTCGAAATCTCCGGCGCCGGCGAGGGTGCATTCGGCAAGCGCCTCGGCCGGTATCGGACGGGAGGCCTGGGTGGCAGCTTTGCGTTCGCCCCGGTCGACGGGCTCAGCATCGAGTTGGGGGCGGTCGGCAACCGCGTCTCGATCCGCGACGTACCGGGACTGGACAATCGCCACGGCGGCGGCTTCGGTGGCTTTGCCGCCGAGTTGAAATGGCAGGCTATCAAGCGGGGAGACGCCTCGCCCGTCGGCCTGACCTTTATCGTCGAGCCGGGCGCGAGCTTTCGCGACGCGGAGGCTGGCGGGCGTGGCCGGGGCGTGGGGCTGGAGGGGCGGATCGCGCTTGATGCCGAACTTGTTCCCAGGAGGTTGTTCGGTGGACTCAACCTGATCTACGAACTGGAGAAATTCCGCCCGCGCGGCGTAAACCTGTTCAATGGCGAAGCCGAGCCCTTGGAAGGCGTGTTATCCGGGCCGTGCCAGCCCTATGCCGAGGACGACGCCCTGGAGACATGCGTCGCGTCCGCGCGGCGCAAGTCAGCGGAGCGGTCCTCTCTCCTCGGGCTCTCGGGAGCACTCGCGATCCAGATCAACCCCAATGTCTTTATCGGCGGCGAGGTTCGCTATTTGCGCTCCTATGCCGGGCTCGGGTTGAACAGCTTCGAAGGACACGCCGTCTTCGTCGGCCCGACCCTCTACGCCAAGCTCAGCGAGACCGTGTCGATCTCCGCGGCCTACTCCGCCCAGATTGCCGGGAAGTCGGAAGCCACGCCAGGCCGGCGGCTCGATCTCGACAACTTCGCCCGTCACCAGGCCAAATTGAAGATCTCCTACGAGTTCTAGAGCGGATCGACATTCAGCGTAGCCATATCATTGCTGCGGCGAGGTGGACGAAGCCTGTGAAGTGGATGGTTCTGCGGTCGTAGCGTGTGGCGAAGCGGCGGAAGTGCTTGAGGCGATTGAAGCATCGCTCGATCCGGTTGCGGTGTTTGTAGATCTCGCCGTCGTGAGGGATGAAGACCTTGCGGTTGCGCTTGGACGGGATCACCGCCTGTGCCTTCATTGCGGCAATCTGGTTGCGCAAATCGTTGCTGTCATAGGCTTTGTCGGCGAGCGCCGCATCGGCTTCCTGACCTGCGAGGAGATCGGGAGCGGCTGTGATGTCGCTGGCCTGGCCGGGCGTGATGCGCAACCGCAAGGGCCGACCGAGCCTGTCGGCGAGCATGTGGACCTTGGTGGTCAGTCCCCCTCTGGAACGCCCCAGCGCCTGGTCCTTGGCCCCCCTTTTCCCGCCGCCGCTTGCTGATGGGCGCGCACGATGGTGCTGTCGAGCATCAGATATTGGTTATCACGGTCGGCGGTCAGCGCGTTGAACACCGCCTCCCACACCCCGGTATGGCACCAGCGACTGAAACGCCGATGCACCGTCTTCCACTTGCCATAGCGCTCGGGCAGGTCACACCAGTGGGCACCAGAGCGCAGAACCCACAGACAACCGTTCACAAACAGGCGGTTATCCGAGCCCGTCCGACCTGGATCGCTCGACTTGCCGGGCAGCAAGGGCGCAATCCGCAGCCATTGCGCCTCATTCAGCTCGTAGCGCTTGATCCCCATCATTGGCTCCGCGTCTCAACACGGAACCCCATGAATCAGACATCGCGCCAGTTGTGAATCCTGAATGTCGATCCGCCCTAGCTGTTTGATCCCGGGCTTTGATGGTGCAGTCTTTTCGCGTGAGTGGAAGGAGGCGCTATGGGCCAGGTTCACCATGGGAGCGCCACGACGACAGAGGCGGTTCGTCGAGCGATACAGCATAGTCAAGAGAGCCTGAGGGCTCTG
>NZ_JBFTRC010000118.1:0-16616 GCF_056399325.1 Allobosea sp. 01N443 | reverse complement strand
GTGCATCACTGCTGCACCAAATTGCGATGCGAACCAGGGGTCGCTATCGAGCATCTCGCCCGCGACCCAGCCGAGCAGCCCCGCCCCCGCCCAAACCAGGAGCGGGAACTGGGCCAGCAGGCGGGTGATGAGAGAGGCCCCGACGACGATCAACGGGATAGAGATCACCAGCCCCGCCACCAGGAGCGGAATCGAGTCCTTGGCGACCGCAGCGATCGCCAGGACATTGTCGAGGCTCATGACGATATCGGCGATCGCAACCGTCTGAACGGCCTTCCAGAGCTTGCTGCTGGCGGCGATGGCGTCGTCGTCACCCTCGCCATCCTCCAGAACCAGCTTCACGGCGATCCAGAACAGCAGCACCGCCCCGGCGATGCGCAGGAAAGGCGCGCTCAGGAGCGAGGCCACCACGACCGTGAACACGACCCGCAGCAGCACGGCGACAATGGCACCAAGCGCAATGCCCTTGGTGCGTTGCGCCGGTGCCAGCGCCCGACAGGCGAGCGCGATCACAACCGCGTTGTCGCCCGACAGCACGATGTTCAGCACGATGATTTCGAAGAGCTTGCCCCAGAGGAGGGGATCGGCCAGCGAAGCAGCGGTGAAATCCATGGATGAAGCAGCCTCTCGCGGAATATGATCGCTTTCTAGCCAATACCCTGGCTGGAGTCGCGCCCTTCTTGCTCAGCCCAGTGCCTGCTCGACTGCTCTGCCCGCAGCCTCGGTGCTCAAGGTTCCGCCGAGATCGCGCGTGCGGGTCCGGGCGTCTCCAAGGGCACGCTCGATCGCGGCCTCGATGGCCTTTGCGGCCTCACGCTCGCCGAGATGGTCGAGCATCATCGCGCCTGACCAGATCTGGCCGACGGGATTCGCGATGCCCTGGCCGGCAATGTCGGGCGCCGAGCCGTGAACGGGTTCGAACAGCGAAGGGAATTCACGGGTCGGGTTGATGTTCCCCGACGGCGCGATGCCGATCGTGCCGGTGCAGGCCGGCCCGAGATCGGACAGGATGTCACCGAACAGGTTGGAGGCGACCACGACGTCGAAACGGTCGGGATTCAGCACGAAATGCGCGGTGAGGATGTCGATATGGTACTGATCGACCGCGATATCCGGATAGTTCTTGGCCATCTCCTTCACCCGCTCGTCCCAATAGGGCATGGTGATCGAGATGCCGTTCGACTTGGTGGCCGAAGTCAGCTTCTTGCGCGGCCGGCGCTGGGCGAGCTCGAAGGCGTATTTCAGCACGCGGTCGACGCCGACGCGGCTCATCACCGTCTCCTGTAGCACGATCTCGCGCTCGGTGCCGGCATACATGCGCCCACCGACAGAGGAGTACTCGCCCTCGGTGTTCTCGCGCACGACAAAGAAATCGATATCGCCCGGCTTGCGGTTGGCCAGCGGGCCAGGCACGCCGGGCATCAGCCGCACGGGGCGGAGATTGACATACTGGTCGAATTCACGCCGGAACAGCAGCAGCGAGCCCCAGAGCGAGATGTGGTCCGGCACCTGCGCCGGCATGCCGACAGCACCGAAATAGATCGCGTCATGCCCACCGATCTGGTCCTTCCAGTCGTCGGGCAGCATCTTGCCGTGCTTTGCGTAGTAGTCGCAGGAGGAGAAATCGAAGCTGTCGCAGCGCAGCTCGAAGCCGAACTTCTTCGACGCCGCTTCGAGCACCCGCAGACCTTCGGGCATGACCTCCTTGCCGATGCCGTCGCCGGCGATCACAGCGATGCGGTAGACGCGATTGGTTCCGGTCATGTGTCTTCTCCGAAGAAAGCCGTGAATTCGGCGGCGACGAGATCGGGGATCTCCTCCGCCAAATAATGGCCACCGGGCAAGGGCCGGCCTTGGACATTCTGTGCACGCTGGCGCCAGAGCGCTAGGGGATCGAAGCAGCGCCCGATCACGCCCTGCTCGCCCCAAAGCGCCAGCAGGGGCTGCTCAAGCTTGCGGCCACCATCCTCGTCGTCATGACGGAGGTCGATGGTCGCAGCCGCGCGATAATCCTCGCAGCTCGCGTGAATCGTCGCCGGATCGGCGAAGCAGCGCAGGTAGTGTTCAAGCGCCTCAGGCGCGAAAGGGGTCAGACCGGCGGAGCCCGAGCCGCATTTCTTCAGCCAATAGGCCTTGGAATCAGCACCGATCATGCGCTCGGGAAAGGGCGCGGGCTGGATCAGGAAGAACCAGTGCCAATAGGCACGCGCGAAGGCGTCGGTGGTATTGGCATACATCTCGCGCGTGGGCGCGATGTCGAGCGTGGCGAGCCTCGTCACACGGCCTGCGTGGTCGAGCGCCAAGCGATGGGCCACGCGCGCGCCGCGATCATGCGCCCCAACGGCAAACCGATCATGTCCAAGCGCAGCCATGACCTCGACCATGTCCTGCGCCATCGCACGCTTGGAATAGACAAGATGAGCGGCATCGGAGACAGGCTTCTCGCTGTCGCCATAGCCACGCAGATCTGCACACACTAGGGTAAAACGCCGCTTCAGCCGGTCCGCGACCTTGTGCCAAAGCGCATGCGTCTGCGGATAACCGTGCAGCAGCAGCAAGGCTGGCCCCTCCCCGCCCGTCCGCACGCGAATTCGCGCACCCGACGTCTGAACGTCGAGCAGGCGAAAGCCAGGGAAAAGGCTGTCCGCAACGGGACATTCGGAGATGGTCATACAGCCAGGGCGCGTTGAAACGATCCGCAGCCGATAGCGCGATTGTTCACGGATTGCGCGGGCGGATTATTACACAATCTGGATCAATAACGCGGCACTGGCCGATCGCCCCACAGGTGCACCAACGCTCTGCCCCGAGACAGCCCGATGACAGGCCTGCCAGATAGGCAAAAGGCGGGCGCGCCCAGTGTCGCTCCCGCCTTCCCGCATGTCGGCTCCGAGGAACCGTGCTCCCGGCCTGAGGATCAGCTCCGCAGAGTCGCGCCGTAGCGCTTGGTCATCTCGGCGACGATCTTGCTGCCGACGGCATCGATCTCGACATCGGTCAGCGTCTTCTCGGCAGGCTGGAGCGTGACGGCAAGCGCCACGGATTTCTTGCCTGCCTCGACGCCCGGCCCCTCATAGAGATCGAACACCGTGACATCGGAGATCAGGCTGCGCTCGGCATTCTGCGCCGTGCGCATCATGTCACCCGCCGCAACCTTGGCATCGACGATGAAGGCGAAATCGCGCGTCAGCGGCTGGAAGCCGGAGAGGCTCAATTTCGGCTTGACCTTGGTCGGCCTGGCCTTCGGCAAAGGCAGGGCGTCGAGATGGATCTCGAAGGCCACGAGCGGCCCCTTCACGTCCAGTGCCTTGAGGATCTTGGGATGGACTTCCCCGAAGGCGCCGATGACGCCCTTCGGCCCGAACTGCAATGTCGCCGACCGCCCCGGATGAGCCCAGGCAGGGCCACCGGCCACGACCTGCAAGCCGCCGACGGGGATTCCGAGACCGGAGAGCAGGGCCATGACGTCGGCCTTGGCATCGAAGGCATCGACAGGCTCGGCCGCACCGTCCCAATGACGGCCGACACCCTCGAGCCGGGCCGTGCCGCGGCGCAAGCCGGCGGCCGCGATCACCTGGCCTTCGGGCTCATCGCTGAAGAAGACCTGCCCGACCTCGAACAATGCGACATCGCCGAAGCCGCGCGCCGCATTGGCCTGGGCCGAACGGATCAGCCCCGGCAGCAGCGAGGGCCGCATGTCGGAGAGATCGGCGGCGATCGGATTGGCCAGAACCAGCTTGGGCGAGCCGCCGCCGAAGAGCGTGGCCGCTTCATGCGAGATGAAGGACCAGGTCACGGCCTCGACCAGGCCACGGCTGGCAAGCAGACGCTTGGCGGCGCGGGTGCGCTTCTGCAGCACGGTGAGAACCGGCTTCACCACCTCTGCCTTGATGCGCGGCAGCGGCGTGGAGGCCACGCGGTCGAGCCCGGCAATGCGCAGGATCTCCTCGACCAGATCGGCCTTGCCCTCGACATCGCCGCGCCAGGACGGCGCCGCGACCTTCACCCGCTCGCCCGCACCCGAGACATGGAAACCGAGCGAGGTCAGCGCGAGCTTCATCTCGACCTGCGGCAGATCGAGCCCAGTCAGACGCTTCACTTCCGACCACGGGAAATCGATCGCGGGGCGCGACTCCGGAAGCTCGCCCTCGAACACCATTTCGGAAGCTTCGCCGCCGCAGAGGTCGATGATCATCACTGTCGCGAGATCGAGGCCCGGCCTGCAGAAATCCGGATCGACACCGCGCTCGAAACGATAGCGCGCATCCGAGTTGATGCCGAGTGCTCGGCCCGAACGGGCGATGTTGAGCGGGTCCCAGAGCGCGCTCTCGACCAGGACATCGACCGTGTTCTCGTCGCAGCCCGAAGCCTCGCCACCCATAATGCCGGCGAGCGATTCGACGCCATGCGCATCGCAGATCACCACCTGTTCGTCGCTMAGCTTGTAGATGCGTCCGTCGAGCGCGAGAATCTCCTCGCCCGCCTTGGCCCGGCGCACCGTGAGATCTCCCCTGACCTTGGCCGCGTCGAAGACGTGAAGCGGCCGGTTGCGGTCGAAGGTCATGAAATTGGTGATGTCGACGAGCGTATTGATCGGCCGCAAGCCGATGGCGCGCAGGCGGGCCTGCAACCACTCCGGTGACGGACCGTTCTTCACGCCGCGGATCAGGCGCAAGGCGAAGGCCGGGCAGAGCTTCTTGTCCTGCGGCGCGAAGTCGAGCGTGACCTTGACCGGGCACGGGAACGAGCCGCGCACCGGCTGGATCGACGGTATCCTCAGCGTCCCGAGACCCGCGGCGGCAAGATCGCGCGCGACACCGCTGACGCCGAGCGCGTCGGCCCGGTTTGGCGTGACCGCGATCTCGATCGTGGCGTCGTCGAGCTTGGCATAGGTCGCGTAGGGCATTCCGACCGGAGCATCCTCCGGCAATTCGATAATGCCGTCATGATCCTCGGAGAGCTGGAGCTCGGCCTCCGAGACCAGCATGCCGTTCGACTCGACGCCACGAATGACGCCCTTGCCGAGGGTGATGTCCTTGCCGGGAATGTAGCTGCCCGGCGGCGAGAACACCCCCTTCATGCCGGTGCGGGCATTGGGCGCGCCGCAGACGACCTGCACGGGCTCGCCGGTGCCGATGTCGACCTGGCAGACGCGCAGCCGGTCGGCATTCGGGTGCTGCTTGGCCTCGATCACATAGGCGATGGTGAAGGCCTGGAGCGCCTTCGCCCTGTCCTCGACGCCTTCGACCTCGAGCCCGACACGCGTCAGGGTCTCGGTGATGGTGTCGACCGTATCGGTGGTGTCGAGATGGTCTTTGAGCCAGGAGAGCGTGAATTTCATGCGTGTGGGTCCATCGGAGCGAGCACTTCCACCAGACGGAAGCGTTCGCAAATCAAGGTCATGTCGGGACTGAAGACGCCGAGGCGTCGGAAATAGGCTTCATGGGCTTGGCGCCATGAGGCCAGAGTACGGTCGTCCTCGCCTTCCTCGAAGGCGAATTCGGCATCGATCTCGTCGAACCGCCGCGTCGTCAGTTCGAGCGTCTCGATGACGCAGACAGGTCGCTTGCCGCCGTCGAGGACGATCCACATCTGGCCGACCTCCGGGCAGTCGGGATCATCGGGCGTGTTCACCGTCGCCCGCTTGCGGCCGCTGACGACGAGCGCGGCCAGTTCGGAGGCCAGCTCCGGGCTGTCGCCAAAGGAGAAGCTCGGGCAGCCCCGGTAGCGCTCGGGGATCGTGGTCGTGCCCATGGTCACGTCGCCCCGTCCCGTCGCGCCGAAACCGGCGACAGCTGGGACTGGCCATCGTTCAACCGGTCCTCGCCATCGGTCCTGATCTTCATCGCGTTGCCGCGCCACGTCACCTCGCCCGCGACGAAGGMATAGGCCCAGATCCCCGGGAAGACGATATCGCGCACCAGGAAGGCGAAAGGCAGCCGCCACGACAGGTACCAGCCAACGCCATAGGCCAGAAGCATCTCGCCCGCGTACCAGGGCAGCAGCACGACGCATAGCGCGGCCCAGGCCGGCAGCCCAAAATCTGGCGCCGCAACAACGGCCGCCAGCACTGGCAGCAGCGGTCCCGACAGGATCTCCGGTGCAAAGAATGGCAGGAACGTCACCCGGCGCAGCCTGGCCCAGCGGAACTGGCGCTGCACCACATCGCGCAGGCTGCGCTCGCCCAGGGGCTGCTCGAAGGGCTGGCCGACGAGATGGACATGCTTGCCGGCCCGGCGCACCAGCTTCGTCGCCGCTGCATCTTCGGCGATCTCCGCCCCCAACGCTGCAATGCCGCCATTGGAGTCGAGAAAGGGCTTGTTCCAGAGCATCGACTTGCCCTGCGCGAAGCCGAAGCCGAGAGCCTCGCCGGCATATTGCCAGCGCGCCTGGAAGGTATTCAGGAAGGCGCATTCGAGTTCGGCGCAGAAGCCCTGCGGGCGCGAACCGGCCGGTGTCGAGCAGACGAGCCCGGTCGTGGGCCGCCACGCCGTCAGCATCCGCTGGATATAGTCCTTCGGCATCAGCACGTTGGAATCGGCGAGAATGACCCAGTCCGTGTCCGCCGCGTCCCAGCCCTTGACGCAGTTATTGAGCTTCGGATTGGCGCTGACGGCGACATCGCCGACGATCAGCCGCACGCGGTCGTCGCCGAAGCGCCTGATCAGATCCTCGATCAGCGGCACGATAGGGTCGTCGCCATCGGCAACGCAGAAGATCGTCCTGTAGCGGGGGTAGTCGAGCACCAGCCCCGAGCTCAACGTCTCGCGGCTGAACGCCTCGAGACCGCGCACCGGCCGCACGATCGTGACGGCCGGGCACTGGTCGAGCAAGGCCGAGCCCAAAGCGCGGTGGCGCAGGCGGAAATAGGCGATCGCGAGGCACAGCAGGTTGAGCGCGACGGCAAGCACCGCGAACAATCCTGCTCCTGCTGCGACTGTCATCCCGCCCTCCCCTGCACGACCGGCTCCCTCACGACGTCAGGCCGCCAGTCAGGGTCGGCAGGTCGAGTGGGCGGAAGCCGTAATGGGAGAGCCAGCGAATATCGGCCTCGAAGAAGGGGCGCAGGTCCGGCATGCCGTATTTCAGCATGGCGATACGGTCGATGCCCATGCCCCAGGCGAAGCCCTGATAGACATCGGGATCGAGGCCGCAATTACGCAGCACGTTCGGGTGCACCATGCCGCAGCCGAGAATCTCCAGCCAGTCGTCGCCTTCGCCGAAGCGGATCTCGCCGCCCTTGCGCGAACACTGGATGTCCACTTCGGCCGACGGTTCGGTGAAGGGGAAGAAGGAGGGGCGGAAGCGCATCTTGACGCTATCGACCTCGAAGAACGCCTTGCAGAACTCCTCGAGCACCCATTTCATGTGGCCAAAATTGGCCTTCTTGTCGATCACCAGACCTTCGACCTGATGGAACATCGGGGTGTGGGTCTGGTCGGAATCCATACGATAGGTCCGGCCCGGGCAGACGACGCGGATCGGCGGCTCCTGCGAGATCATTGTGCGCACCTGCACCGGGGAGGTGTGCGTGCGCAGCAGCTTGCGCTCGCCATTGGCGTCAGGCGCGAAGAAGAAGGTGTCGTGCATCTCCCGCGCCGGGTGGCCGACGGGGAAGTTCAGCTTGGTGAAGTTGAGATCGTCGGTTTCGACATCGGGACCTTCCGCGATCGAAAAGCCCATGTCGCCAAAGATCGTAGTGATCTCGTCGATGACCTGGCTGATCGGGTGGATGCGCCCGCGCGCCTCCGGCCCCTCGCGCACCGGGAGGGAGACATCGATCCGCTCGGCAGCAAGGCGCGCGTCGAGCGCAGCCTGCCCCAACGCCTCCTTGCGCTCGGTGATGGCGCCCTGGACCTTGTCGCGCAGGCCGTTGATCAGCGGGCCCTTTTCCTTGCGCTCGTCCGGCGTCATCGCGCCCAGCGTCTTCAGCAGCGCGGACACCGAGCCCGACTTGCCGAGCGCAGCGATGCGCAACTGCTCGAGCGCGGCTTCGTCCTGCGCAGCGGCGATCTCACCAAGAAGTGAATCGCTGAGGGTATCGATCTCATTCATGCCTGATCTGGTCCGATTGCGAGGCATCTTCTAGGGTGTCATCTTGAGCGATGCTAGGGGCAATCGTGCTGGCAAAGCATCGCAGGTGCGACGGCAGAGACCCTGTTTGGCCGAAATGAGCGCAGCACCATGACAATCCTGTCTCACTGGCGCGCATTGGCATTCCTGATCGTCACGCTGAGCGCCGCTCCGGCAGGGGCACAGGACGGGCAGCGCGTCACGATCACCGGGGAAATCAGCGATACCTGGTGCACGATCAGCGGGCTGATGTTCGCCAGGGGCACAGCCCACCACCAATGCGCAATCTGGTGTGCGCTTGGCGGCATCCCGGTCAACATCCGCGACCCGGCCGGCAATCTCTATCTCATTCTCAAGATCGGCGACGACGATGAGAGCGCCGCCAATCCGCGTGTTGCGCGAATGGCCACACACGAGGTCACAGTCGATGGCGAGCTGCTCGAGCGCGACGGCGTGAAGTACCTGCTCGTCGACAGGATCGCCGACGACAAGGGCGTGATCAGCATGACGCATGAAGAACACGGCATCCAGCCGTTCGGGAACTGAGCGATGCGAATGCTGCGGCACATGCTGGGTGTGGCCGCGCTTCTCGCCGGCATCCCCGTGACAACCGCGCGCGCGGCCGAAGCCTGGAACATCCCGTACGAGACTGCGACAATCCTCAAGGGGCGGGTCGTCGATCCGCTCTGCCATCTCACAGGCCGTTGCACGCCCGGTTGCGGCAGCGGCAAGCGCCAGCTCGGCCTTGTCCTGGCCGACGGCACCTTCCGGCTTGTCGCGAAATCGAACGTCGACTTTGCCGGCTCGGTCCGGGACCTGATCGGTTATTGCGGCCGCGAGATCGAGGCCGATGGCCTGCTGATCGCCAACCCGGCAGTGACAGTATTCTTCGTGCAGGCGGTCCGCGAAGGCCCCTCGCAGCCCTGGATTCCGGCCGAACGCTTCAAGTCCGACTGGGAGGCCCGCAACGGCAAGGCCTCCGAATGGTGGCGGGCCGATCCTGAAGCGAACCGCAGCATCGCCGAAGACGGCCCTTACGGAATCAAGGGACTTCGGCCGAAATGATCTCGCGGCGGGTGCTGCTGGCCCTTGGCGCCATCCTGCCAGCCGCAGGCGCGTTCTCGCAGCAACCGCCTGCATCTGGCGCCAGCCCTATCGACCCGCTCGCCACCCGGTTCGGCGGCCCTTTCACGCTCATCGACCACACCGGCAAGCGCGTGAACGACACGGATTTCCGCGGGCGGTTCATGCTGGTCTATTTCGGCTTCACCCGTTGCACCGATACCTGCCCGGTCGATCTTGCGATCATCGCGCAAGCGCTCGACGCCATCGGCCCGCAGGCCGAGCGGCTCGCGCCGCTCTTCGTCACGGTCGATCCGGCCCATGACACGCCCGCCACGATGGCAGCCTATGTCACAGCCCTCCATCCGCGCCTGATCGGACTGACCGGCAGCGAATCGGAGATTGCCGCGATCGCCCGCGCCTACAAGGTGCATCGCCGCAAGCTCACGCTGCCGCATCATGGCGCCGCGGAGTACGCCGTCGATCACGGCTCCCTCACCTATCTGATGGACCGCGAGGGGCGCTTTCTGACCCTGCTGCCGCACAATGCCGGCGCGCCACGTCTCGCCGAGATCCTGAACAAGTACCTCGGCTGAACACGTGCTTGGCCTCAACACCTGCTTGGCCCGAACAAGTGCTTGGCCCGAACAAGTCCCGGGCCTGGCGGAGCAGCCCTGCCAGCGATGCAGGCGACAGTGCCGCCGGGATGCGGCTATGCAGGTGGCATCATGGAGACAGACATCATGCCCGACAGCCAGGCCCAGAAGAATTCCCCCTCGTACCGCCTGGCGGCGCTCGACCCCGATTTCATCCTTGGCGATTCGACACGCGGCGTGCGCTTCATGCTCGAATACCAGAAGGCCGAGGACCATTTACGCGCGCGCGGCATCATCTCGACCGTTGTCGTCTTCGGCTCGGCCCGCGTCCGGGAAGGTGACCGCTGGTACGAGGCGGCGCGGCAATTCGCCCGCATTGCCTCCGAGCGGGGCGGCGCGCTCATCGACGGCGAGAGCGGGCGCCATCATGTCATCGCCACTGGCGGCGGGCCGGGCATCATGGAAGCAGCCAATCGCGGTGCGACGGAAGCGGGGGCGCTCTCGATCGGCTTCAACATCACCCTGCCGCACGAGCAGGAGCCGAATCCGTGGTCAACGCCGGACCTGACTTTCCGCTTCCACTATTTCGCGATGCGGAAGATGCACCTGGCAATGCGCGCCGCGGCGCTCGTCGTGTTTCCCGGCGGATTCGGCACGCTCGACGAACTCTTCGAGATCATGACGCTGAAGCAGACGGGCAAGATGCCGGCCGTACCGATCGTGCTCTATGACAGCGCCTTCTGGCGTGACCTGCTCAATCTCGATGCCATGGCCGCGGCAAAATTCATCCGCCCCGAAGATCTTTCGCTGTTCTGCTACGCCGATACGCCGGAGGAAGCCTACCAGCGTGTCGTCGACGGTGCGGGCCAGAACTGGGTCCTTCCCGCAAACGACAGCATGCAGAGCTGACAACGAAAAAGGCCGGCATCGCTGCCGGCCTTTTCCAATTCACTTCGCCGAGGCGAAACTCAGGCGGCCTTGGCTTCCGCGCCGAGGGCACCCTTCACCGTCTCGACCACGGCCGCGAAGGCGGCTGCGTCGTCGATGGCCAGCGCCGACAGCGTCTTGCGATCGAGCTCGATACCGGCCTTGGCGAGACCGCCAATGAAGACCGAGTACGTCAAGTCATGCTCACGCACCGCAGCGTTGAGGCGCTGGATCCAGAGCGCGCGGAACGAGCGCTTCCGGTTCTTGCGGTCGCGATAGGCATACTGCATCGAACGATCGACGGCCGCCTTGGCAGCGCGGATCGTATTCTTGCGGCGGCCATAAAAACCCTTGGCGGCCTTAAGTGTCTTCTTGTGCTTGGCGTGGGACGTTACGCCCCGTTTCACGCGAGCCATGTGTGATCTCCGGAAAGGTTAGAGGGCGTCAGCCGTTCGGCAGGAAGTATTTTTTCACGTTGGCGGCATCGCCCTCGAAGAGGGTTGCCGTGCCGCGGTGATTGCGGATCTGCTTGTTGGTCCGCTTGATCATGCCGTGACGCTTGCCGGCCTGGGCGTAGAGCACCTTGCCGGTTCCGGTGATCTTGAAGCGCTTTTTGGCGCTCGACTTCGTCTTGATCTTGGGCATTTCAGCTCCTCAATGGTCGCGGACGCGCGAGATGCGCCGCTTCGATTTTGCTTGCTGGAAGCAAAGAACGACCGCCACGGCAGCCCTTATCAGCCGGGCGATCGAAGGGCGCGCATATGACAGAAAAGCCCGGGGCTGGCAAGTGCAGGCGCCACTCATGCCTAAAAGGCCGCATGGCGAACCGGAACGGGTTTATCCCGATCAGCCCAGCTTTTCGGCGCGAGGCCCTCTGATCCCGATGCAATTGCCCCAAGGATCGCGAACCTGGCACATCCACAGATCACCGTCGATGGCCAGCGGCCCGCGATAGAGAACCGCGCCGACCGCCTGCAAATGGGCAAGCGATCGCTCGAAATCCTCCACCCGCCAATAGACAATCGAGCCGGTAGCGCCGCTGGCCACCTTCGTGTCATCCGGAACGATTTCAAGTTGCGTCTCGCCAATCTGCAGAAAGGCGAATCCCGAAGGCTGGCTCGTCGCCGGAACGGCGCGGGGAAATGCGCTGCGATACCAAGCGAGCCCCGCGACCACGTCCGAGACGTGAACCAGAACGGCCGAAATAGAACCCGTCACGGAAATCCTCGTGGTCATGATCGGAAGGGAGCCCAACGGGCCCGGAAGCGTGCGGCAGCGCTACCCCTTATCAGCGCGGAAGAAGTCGATGAAAGCCCGCAGCGCCGGGCGCATCTGCCGGCGGCTCGGATAATACACGTAGAACCCGTCGAAGGGTGGACACCAATCCTCCAGAACAGACACCAGCCTGCCCTGCCCGAGCCCATCGCGGACATAGTCATCGAAGAGGAATGCGATGCCGGCACCATCAAGCGCGGCCTGGAGGACGAGCCGGTCATCGCCCAGGATCAGCGGCCCCGTGACTTCGGGTTCGACGACGAGACCGTCCTTCTCGAACTCCCAGCGATAGATCACGCCACTTTCGAAGCGGAAGCGGATGCAGCGATGCCCGGGCAGTTCGTGCGGCGTCAGCGGCATGTCACGCCCGGCGAAATAGGCCGGGGCCGCAACCGCGACGCCACGCATGCGCGGCCCGATGCGAACGGCGATCATGTCGCGCTGCAGGCTCTCGCCGAGCCGGATCCCGGCATCGAACCCGCCCGCGACGACATCAGCGAATCTGTCGTCAATGACGATCTCGAGCACGATTTCCGGATAGGCCGCGGCAAAGGCGCCGAGCTTCGGCGCCAGTACCAGATGAGCGGCGGTGCGCGGCACGGTGAGGCGAAGATTGCCGGCGGGCTCGTCGCGCGAGGCAGCTGCCACTTCCAGCGCCAGGGCGATCTCCGACATCGCCGGCAGCAGCCGTTCCAGAAGCTGCGCCCCGGCCTCGGTGGGAGCGACGCTGCGCGTACTGCGCGCCAGCAAGCGCACGCCGAGCCGGGCCTCCAGCAGCGACACGGCATGGCTGACGGCGGACGGCGCAATGCCGAGCTCGCGTGCCGCGCCACGGAAACCCCGATTGCGGGCGACGGCCGCCAGGACGGCGAGATGCGGGAGATCAGCGCGGTTCATTGATCTGTTTTATCGAACAGGCCGTGCTTTCTCCAGGTGATTATCGATCAGTGGCGCAAGCCTCATCTGTATCGGATCACAAAAGAGGAGCCCGTGATGCAAACTCGCAAGCTTGGTCAAGAACTCGAAGTCTTCCCCGTCGGCCTCGGCTGCATGGGGATGACCTTCGCCTATGGTGGCCAGGAAGAGAGCGCCGCGATCGCCACCTTGCGGCGCGCCGTCGATATCGGAGTGACCCTCTTCGACACCGCCGAAGTCTATGGCCCATTCGAGAACGAGGTCCTGCTGGGCAAGGCGCTCAGGCCTGTGCGCGACCAGGTGGTGATCGCCACGAAGTTCGGGTTCAGGATCCTCGAAGAGGGCAAGGGACCGGAGCGCATGGCGGGGCTCGACAGCCGGCCGGAACATGTGAGGGCCGTGGCGGAAGCCTCGCTCAAGCGGCTCGGGATCGACGTGATCGATCTCTATTACCAGCACCGCGTCGACCCGAATGTGCCGATCGAGGATACGGTCGGCGCCATGGCCGATCTCGTGCGCGAGGGCAAAGTCCGAGCGCTCGGCCTGTCCGAGGCCAATGCCTCGACGATCCGCCGGGCGCACGCGGTGCATCCGATCGCGGCCGTCCAGAGCGAATATTCGTTGTGGAGCCGCGAGCCTGAAGACGGCGTGCTCGCCGTCTGCCGTGAGCTCGGAATCGGGTTCGTGCCCTACAGCCCGCTCGGCCGCGGCCTGCTCACCGGCACGATCCGGACGCTCGACGAGTTGGGCAGCGAGGACTGGCGCCGGACCCTGCCACGCTTCCAGGCCGAAGCGTTGGAAGCCAACGCGGCGCTCGTCGAACGGCTGGAACGCCTGGCCGCGAGCAAGAACGTCACCGCCGCGCAGCTTGCGCTGGCCTGGGTGCTGCATCAGGGGGACTTCATCGTGCCGATCCCCGGTGCGCGCAAGATGACCCATCTGGAGCAGAACAGGGCGGCGGCCGACATCGTCCTGACCACCGACGAAACAGCAGCCATAGGCGAAGCGCTCACGCCGGCCGACGTGGCGGGCAAACGCTACACCGACGCCGCGCTCGCCCTCGTCGACGGCTAGCCCTGTCGGGCATCGTTCAGGAGGCGCGCTCTGCGCGCCTCCTTCTTCGACGAGCGCTCACGCAGGCCAATGATGGCAGGCCCCACGGATCGGATGCTCCGGCGCGGCTACAATGATGCGAAGGCTCTGCCCCTTTCGGCGTTCTGCCCCTAAGGGCCGATACAGGCTGCGGCCTCACGCAGGACGGGCTGCGGCTTCTCACCATGCAGGCGGCGATAACCAAGCAAGGCCGTCGCGAGGGCAACGCCGCCTGCGGCAACCGAAATCCAGAAACCACTGCGCGCGCCAAACCCGTCGATGACCCAGCCTGAGGCGGAAGAGCCCACCGCCATGCCGATACCGATGCCGGTCATGGCCCAGGTGATGCCCTCGGTCAGTTTCGCAGCCGGGACGAGGCGCTCGATCAGGCCGATCGAGACGATGATCGTCGGCGAAACGGCAGCGCCGGCCAGGAACACCACGACGGCAAGGCTGCCGATGCTGTTGACGGCGAGCAGAGGCAGCGTGGTCACCGCTGCAAGCGCAATCGCAATCAGCAACTGGCTGGCCAGCGACATGCGCAGCCTGAGCGCGCCGAACACGATCCCCGTGATCAGCGATCCCGCGGCATAGCTCGCCAGGACGAAACTGGCGGCAGCCTTGTTCCCTTGCGCCTCGGCGAAGGCAACGGCGGTGACCTCGGCCGTTCCGAAGATCGTGCCGATCGCAATCAGGATGAAGGCGATGATCCGCACCGACGCGAGGCGAATGACCGAGTCACCGCCACTCGCCCCCTGCGGATGCACGGGCGGTTCGGATGCCCGCTGCGCGACGAACAGCGCAGTTCCGACGGTCAGCAGCAGCGTCGCGGCGAGCGGCCCTGCCTCTGGAAAGAAGGATACGCTCAGCCCGATCGCGATGACCGGCCCGGTCATGTAGATGACCTCGTCGACCACCGACTCGAAGGCGAAGGCGGTCCGCAGCTTCGGCGTATCGCGATAAAGCTCGGTCCAGCGCGCCCTGACCATCGCCGATATGCTCGGCATCGTTCCTGACAGCATGGCGAAGACGAAAAGAGCCCAGACGGGCGCTTCGTAGCGGGTCGACAGCATCAGGCCCGATAGCGCCGCAATCGCTGCGAGTGTTGCGGGAATGAGCAGCCGACGCTGCCCGTAGCGATCGACCAGCCTGGAGAGCTGAGGCGCGATCAGTGCGTTGGACAAGGCGAAGGTCGCCGCGACCGCCCCTGCCAGCCAGTATTCGCCGCGCGCCTGGGACAGCATGGTGACGACGCCGAGCGTTACCATCGAGACCGGCATGCGCGCGATGAAGCCCGTCGCCGAGAACGCGATAGCGCCTGGAGCCCTGAAGATCTCGCGATAGGGGTTGGCCATGACGGGCCTCTTTCCAGAAGTTTCTGTACCACTTAYATACGGAGCGTATGAAAGTGAAGTAGGAGCCGACCCGGCCCGTGTCAATTGACATACGCCGCGTATGCGAAAGGAACATGGATGGCTCGCAGACCACGCACGGAGATGATCGCCGAGACGCGGGCCAAGCTCCTCGGTGCGGCGCGCCATGCCTTCGGCACCGTGGGCTATGCCGACGCCTCGATGGATGAACTGACCGCCGCCGTCGGACTGACACGCGGGGCGCTCTACCATCACTTCGGTGACAAGAAGGGCCTGCTCAGGGCCGTGATCTCCGAAATCGATGACGAAATGAACGAGCGCCTTCGCATCGTCTCCGCCAGTGCGGCAGATAAATGGGCCGGCTTCCGCGACGAGTGCACCGCCTATATCGAGATGGCGCTGGAGCCGGAGATCCAGCGCATCGTCCTACGCGATGGGCCAGCCGTCCTCGGCGATCCCTGGAACTGGCCAACGCAGAGCGCCTGCATCCGTTCGATGACGGCGAGCCTCGAGACGCTTGTCGCGGACAGGATCCTGCTCGCGATCGACCCCGAGGCGGCCGCCCGCCTGATCTCCGGTGCGACGCAACATGCGGCACAATGGATCGCCCATGCCGAGAACCCGCAAGCCGCCTCTCACCGGGCGATCGCGGCCTTTAATGCCATGCTGGACGGATTGCTGCTTCACCCTGCCGGGAGTGGTTGAGGGGTCGCCCGCCGGAGCCTCGCCCGGGACGCGCCATAGTCGGCGGCGACGGCCGGCAGCGCCGCTGACGGTCACGTTGGAGCATCGGCTGTCCCGAAAACCGCAATCCACTTTTCGGGTCGATGCTTTACACTGGCGCCAGAGGCCCGGCGGATGGCGAAACATCCCGTCCTAGACCGAGCGGCGACGATCGGGCCGCCGCACACGACACTTCCGACGCATGGGCCGGGCCCAGCCAGGGAGAAGCGTGATGACGACCTATATCCTGCTGACCAACTGGACCGACCAGGGCGCGCGCAACGTAAAGGACTCGCCGACCCGCCTCGACACGGCCAGGAAGCTGCTGCGCGACATGGGCGGCGACTTCAAGGCCTTCTTCATGACGATGGGGAAATACGACATGGTCATCGTCTGCGAGGCACCAGACGATGCCGTTCTGGCGCGCTTCTGCCTGCAACTGGCAATGCACGGCAATGTGAGAACGCAAACGCTCAAGGCATTTCCGGAAGCCGCCTATCGCGAGATCATTCGCTCCGTCAGCTAGATCATCGGACCGGATTCATAACCGGTCCGATGATCTGGTCTTCTGTGTTTGCAT
>NZ_JBFTRC010000117.1:0-17678 GCF_056399325.1 Allobosea sp. 01N443 | reverse complement strand
GCTCCAGACCGGATCACCGGCTGGAACATAGGGGTCGTAGGCGGCGATGCTCATCCCGAGCAAGCGGGCATGCGCCGCAGCGTCACGCGCGATGGCGCCAAAGCCGACGAGCCCCATGCGCTTGCCGGCGATCTCGCGGCCGATCAGCTTTGTCTTTGGAAATTCGCCAGCCAGCATGGCTGCATTGGCGAAATAGGCGCCGCGCAACAGGGTCATCGCCGTGCCGATGACATATTCGACGACCGAGAGGCTGTTCGCCCCGGTCGCCGGGAAAACCTTGATGCCGCGGCCGGCGCAGGCTTCCATGTCGATATTGTCGAGGCCGACGCCAAGCCGGCCGATGACCGTCAAATTCTTCGCGCCTGCCAGCAACGCCCCTCTCACCTGCGTCTGGTTGC
Source organism: Allobosea sp. 01N443 (assembly GCF_056399325.1). Lineage (NCBI taxonomy): Bacteria > Pseudomonadati > Pseudomonadota > Alphaproteobacteria > Hyphomicrobiales > Alloboseaceae > Allobosea > Allobosea sp. 01N443. Next base: position 17,280 of record NZ_JBFTRC010000117.1, on the reverse strand, counting down.
GGACGATGAGGGCCGGGATGTCGGCGACCAGCCGGGCGAGTTCGTCCGGCTTGCCGAAGAGTTCAGGGTCGTGATGAACCGCGTAGCGGGCGCTGAGGCTTGCGACCGCCGCCTCATCCATGAATTCGGTGATGACGATATCGGTCATGGCTCTCCCGCCTTGCGTGGCTGCTCAACCCAATGCTGTCAGGCCGCCGAGGACGAGCCCGAGAATGACGAGGCTGGTCCCGGTGACGACGACAAGATGCCGCCAGCCCAGCCGCACCATCGAGCCGATCGAGGTGCCGAGCCCGAGCGCGGCGATCGCGATCAGAAGCCCCCAGCGCGAGGCCTCCAGCAAGGCCGCGCGCACCGGCTCATAGAATCCGGCCAGCGTGGGCTGCGTCGCAAACGCGCTGTTGACCAGGCAAAGCGCCAGGAAGACGAAGGCGAAAACCGGGACCGGCACCTTGGCATCACTGGGATGGCCGCCTTCGCGCGCCATCCACCAGCCGACGAGCAGCACCGCGGGCAGCAGCAGGAAGACGCGGAACAGCTTGACGATGACGGCAGCATTGGCCGCATCGTCGGAAACAGACTGGCCGGCGCCGACGACCTGCGCGACGTCGTGAATCGAGGCCCCCAGCATGACGCCGGTTTGGGTCGGGCTCAGGCCGAGCCAGACGCAGATCAGCGGGTAGGCCAGCATCGCGATCGTCGCGAGCGCATTCATGGCGATGACCGTGAAGGCGACATCGGCGGCCTTGCCGCGATAATCCGGAAGCACGCTCGCCGTCGCCAGCGCCGCAGAGGCGCCGCAAACCGCGGTCGCAACCCCGGCAAGCGCGCCAAAACCGTGTTCGCGCCCGAGCAGGCGGGCCAGCCAGAAGCCGGAGATGACTGTCACGATCATCGAGAACACGACCAGCAAAGCGGTCGACAGGCCGAGCGCGATGATGTCGCCGAGCGCGATGCGCAGGCCGAGCAGCGCTATAGCCCAGCGCAGCATCTTCTTGACGCAGAAGACCATGCCAGCCTGGAACCGAACGGTATTCGCCAGCGGATGCAAGGCCATGCCGATCAGCAGGGCGATGACAACTGCAGGGATGCCGATCTTGCCGCCGAGCCAGGTCTTCAGGACCGGCTCAGCCAGGACCGACGCAATGGCAACAGCGGTCGAGAGCACGATCCCGTCGAGAAGGGGGCGCCAGGCGCTCAGCGGAGAGGATGAGGCGACGGACAAGAACTCTGCTCCGGCTTGCTCTGCCGGTCTTCGGCAGGTGGAGGGCGGGCGGCATAGCGCCCGCCCGCCGGTTTAGTGTCCGGTCAGGCCGAGCGATAGAGCTTGGTCATCGAAAACTCGCGATGCCCCAGTGCTTCGGCCGCGGTCATACGCCCATTGGCGGTGCGCACGATATTCTGGATGAGCGCATCGCCGGCCTGCGAAATCGTCAGGTCGCGGCGCAGGATGCCGGAGACGTCGACATCGATATGCTCCGGCATGGTGCGCATCGTCTTGGGATTGCCGGTGATCTTGATGACCGGGACGATCGGATTGCCGATGACGTTGCCCTGCCCCGTCGGGAATGTGTGCACGACATAGCCGCCGGCCGCCATCAGGGTCACGCATTCCGCCGCGGCCGAGGAGGTGTCCATGTAGTAGAGGCCGGGGCCCTTGGCCGGCGCTTCCGCCGGCTCGAGGATGTCGATGAACTTGCACTCCCGGCCGATCTTCTCGAGATTGCCGAGCGCCTTTTCCTCGATCGTGGTCAGGCCGCCGGCGATGTTGCCCTTGGTCGGCTGGCTGTCGGAGAGGTCGTCGGTCTTGTGGGCCTCGATCACGTCGTCCTGGTAGGCCTTCCACATCTTGTACCAGCGCTCGCCGACCTCCGGTGTCGCGGCGCGGGCCTTGCAGAGATGCTCCGCACCGGTGATCTCGGAGGTCTCGCCGAAGACGCCATAGACGCCGCGCGGAATCCATTTGTCGTACATGTTGCCGACGGTCGGGCAGGAGGAGAGCCCGGTCGTGGTGTCGGATTCACCGCATTTGGTCGAGACCCAGAGCTCCTCGATGCCGCATTTCTCGCGCTGCAGCTCGGTCGCCCACTGCACGAACTCCTTGGCGACATAGGACGCCTTGGCGATCGTGGCGATGTCGCCATGGCCCTCGATGCCGAAGCCGACGACCGGCTTGCCGGTCTTGGCGATGCCGTCAACGACCCGCTTGGTCCAGCCATCCTCGATGCCGATGACGATGACGGCGGCTACATTGGGGTTGGATCCCGTGCCGATCAGGGTGCGGAAATGGACCTCGAGATCCTCGCCGAACTGCAGGCGGCCATAGGCATGCGGAATYGCGAGCGTGCCCTTGATATTATTGGCGACCGCCTCGCAGGCGGCATTGGAGAGGTCGTCGAGCGGCAGCAGCAGGACGTGGTTGCGCACGCCGACGCGGCCATTCTCCCGGCGCCAGCCATGGAACGAATCGAGACTGCGGCCGGTCGGGCGCTTCACCATCGGCGCCTTGAACTCGGGCGCTTCGATCTTGCGGCCCTTGATGCGTCCGAGCTTGCCCTTCACGAGATCGAAATTGGCGACGATCGACATGGCGTTTCCTTCGTTTTCTTGACGGGCTCGACCCTGGCGGGAGCCCCGGAACAGGTCAGGCGGCGAACGTGCCGATCACCAGCGCTTGGTCTTGGCGTTGTGCACGTGGAGATGCTCGCCCTTGCCGATATCGGCGACGGCCTTGCCGATGTCCTGGCCGTATTTCCAGATCGTGTCGCCCTTCTTGATGTCCTTGAGCGCGACCTTGTGGCCGATCGGGATGTCCATCTTCGCGGCCAGGCGAAAATCCGAATTGTCGTGGGTGACGACGCAGAGCATGTCCGTCCCGGCCTTCAGGCCCTCGACGACGACGACACCGACGGTGTCCTTCTGCTCATGCACCAGGAGATGGGGCTTGCTCATGTAACGCCTCCTTCAAGCTTGCGAAGGTTCGCTCTGGCCCGTGCGAAAATCGGGCTCGACCTGCGCTCGGTGAAGTCTTATATAAGACATATGAGTGTGCACAAGCTCGAAAATGCAGAGCGGCGCGGCGCGGTCGACACGGCTGAGCCGCTGGGCTTTCGGCCGCTCTATCGCCAGGTGAAGGCGATCCTCGTTCGCCGGCTCGTCGATGGCGTCTGGGCGCCGGGCGAAGGTCTGCCGAGCGAAGGGCAACTCGCTGCCGAGATCGGCGTCAGCCAGGGCACGGTGCGCAAGGCGCTGGACGAACTGGCTTCCGAAAATCTCGTCGTTCGCCGACAGGGGCGCGGCACCTTCGTGGCCGAGCACGACGAGCGCCGCATCCTGTTCCAGTTCTTCAAGCTGGTGCCCGACCATGGCGAGCGGCGCTTTCCCGACAGCGCCGTGCTGAGCATCGCGACCGGACTGGCTGACGCAGCCGAGCAAGCTGCGCTGGATCTCGACGACAAGGCGCCGGTCATTCGCATCCGCCGGATGCGCTCGCTCGATGCGGCGCCGCTGATCGTCGAGACGCTGACCCTGCCGCAACATCTGTTCCCGGGGCTGGAGCATGGACCGGTGCCCAACAATCTCTACAGCCTGTTCGCGGCGCGCTACGGCGTGACGATCGCGCATGCGCGGGAGAAGCTGAAGGCCGTCGCCCTGTCCCCGGTGGATGCAGCTGCGCTCGGTGTCGAAGCCGGCCGGCCCGCCTTGCAGATCGACCGCGTGGCTCTGGCGCTTGACGGCATGCCCGTCGAACGACGCCTCAGCCTCTGTCTGACCGAGGAGGCTCATTACCTTTCCGACCTGCGCTGAGGCGCGGGCGGCATACCCGTTCCATACCAAGCCGCCGGAGAGCGGTTCGTCACGACCGGAGGAAATGAATGATTGCCAAGACGACGAGACGCCTCGCACTCGCGGGGTTGCTGGCGCTAGGACTTGCCTCGCCCGCGGCGGCGCAGGGATTTCCAACCAAGCCACTGACATTGATCGTGCCCTTTGCGGCGGGCGGACCGAGCGACGTGATCGCGCGGTTGCTTGCCGACCATATGGGTCGCACGCTCGGCCAGCAGGTGGTGGTCGAGAACATCGCCGGTGCCGGCGGCACGGCCGGCGCCAAGCGCCTCGCCGCATCCGACGCCGACGGCCACACTCTGCTGATCCACCATCTCGCGCTCGCGGCCGCGCCTTCGCTCTACAACAATCTCGGATACGACACGCAGACCGCTTTCGCGCCCGTCGGGCTGGTGAATACCGGGCCCATGGTCGTGGCCGGCAAGCTCGCATTGCCGCCGGTGGACGCCAAGGCGTTCTTCCCCTTCGCCAAGCTGCAGGCCGACAAGCTGACCATCGCCCATGCCGGGATCGGCTCGAACGCCCATCTCTGCGCGGTCCTGCTCTCGCAGGCGCTCGGCGCGAAGTTCACACAGGTTGCCTATCGCGGCACAGGTCCTGCGATGAACGATCTCGTCGCCGGGCAGGTCGACGTGCTCTGCGACCAGTCGACCACCGCGGTGCCGCAGGTCCAGGGCGACAAGGTCCGTGCCTATGCGGTGACCTCGACCGAGCGCCTCGGCGTGCTGCCGAACACGCCGACCGCGCGCGAGGCCGGCACCGATCTGGAGATGACGATCTGGCACGGGCTCTACGCGCCGAAGGCAACTCCGGCAGCGGCGCTCGACAAGCTGAACGGCGCGCTGAAGGCCGCTCTCAAGGACCCCGTCGTCCTGGAGCGCTTCAAATCGGTCGGCACCAGCGCCTTTCCGGAAGCTGAATGGAGCCGCGACGCCCATGCCAAGCGCTTTGGCAGCGAGATCAGCAAATGGGCGACCTCACTCAAGGCCGCCGGCGTGACCCCGCAGAACGTGAACTAGACGCCATCCCCCACGCGCCGCTCGCCAGTACGGGCGGCGCGTGCTACCCGGCCCTGATGTCAGCCAATCTGGTTCCTCTCGAAACCTTCCTGAATCTGCCCGATCACGCGCGGCTGCTCGGCCTCGACCTCGGCACCAAGACGATCGGCCTCGCGCTGTCCGATGTGGAGCGCCAGATCGCAACGCCGCTGGAGACGATCAAGCGGGTCAAATTCGGGCTCGACGCAGCAGCCCTGCTGAAGATCGCCGCGAAATTCGACGTCGCAGGGCTGGTCATCGGCCTGCCGCTCAACATGGATGGCACGGAAGGGCCGCGCGTCCAGTCGACACGGGCCTTCGTCCGCAACCTCGCCCCCCTCACCGCCTTGCCGATCGCATTCTGGGATGAGCGCATGTCGACGCTGGCCGTGACGCGCACCTTGCTCTCGGCGGACGCCTCGAGAGCCAAGCGCGCCGAGGTGGTCGACAAGATGGCTGCGGCCTACATCCTGCAGGGTGCGCTCGATCGCCTGATGCGCATGGAGCCCCCGGACACCGACGAGGCCTGACATGCGAACGCCGCCACGGTTTCCCGCGACGGCGCCTCTATCCTGACATTGCCGGGCGGCGGGTTACGGAATGACGTAGCCGCGCTTGATCGCCTTCTTTTGCGCCTCTCGGTGGTTCTTGATCGCGCGCTTCTGATCCTCGAGGCTCATGCCTGCCATCGGATTGTTGTTGCGCGGCCCGCGATCATAGCCGCCGCCATCATAGGAGCCGCGCCGGTCGTCGTAGCGTGGGCCGCGCCGGTCGTCATAGCGTGGGCCGCGATCGTAGCCGCGGTCATACCCGCGATCAGGGCCACGCCCGTAACGCGGGCCGGGCTCGTAATAAGGATCGCGGTTACTGCCGCCATAGTACTGCGCCGAGGCGGGAGCCGCCCACAGCACTGCCGACGCCGCAAGTCCAAGGCCGACCAGCAGGGCCTTGCTGTAAACGCTCATTCTCGTCCTCCATGACCGCGCACAAAGCCGGTCCGCCTCAAAACTCAAATCCCGGGCCGACGATCAGTTGCCGCCGCGCGCCGGATCGGTGGTTCCGTTACGGGAACCACCATAGGGGCCACGCTCTGAATAATAGTTACCGGGGCCGTAGTACCCGCCATGGTAGCGCGGGCGCTGATAGACAACCACGGGCTCCTCATAGACATAGGCGGGCTGGTAGCCGTAACTCGGCTGATAGTAGCTCGGCTGGTAGCCGTATCCCCCGTAGGCGTAGCCATCATCGTAGTAGTAGGTCCCGGAATAGGCCGGCCGGTTGGCTGCGATGGCAGCCGCGCCGAGAAGACCAACACCAACGGCGCCTGCGATGGCAACGTTACGGTTGCAACAGCCCCAGCCCCGTCCACGATAGTAGCTGTATCCGGCGCCGGCCTTGTCGAGGCGGCTTGCGTCAACGCCGGCGCGGGGCTCGCTGGCCGCCGCCGGCAGGACGAATCCAGCGGCCGAGACCGAGACGGTGGCCAAAGCCACGATGGCGGATTTCCTGAGAGAAGACACGGGTCATATCTCCTGCGATTCACGCGCCTGAACCTGGATCGCATGATCAGGCATCATGCTTGAATGCGGCCTGAACCAATCACGGCGGGATTGCGGCGGATGCAACTCGGACTGCGCGGGACGCGCGCTTGTTCGGGGCCGGCTGTCGTGAGAGGGGTTACGAAACGCCTCCGATGACAGTTTCCCCTCCATCAACGTCAGCTTTGGCAGATTGTTCCGGCGCTCGGATTCGCGCTGCCGGCGCCAAAGGCCGTCGCAGCCAGGTCCCGATATGAATCCGATCATCAACAGCCTGGTGGCGATCTTCCTGGTGCTCGCGACCGGCTGGGCCCTGAAGGCTCGCGGTTTCGTCTCCCCCAGCCACTGGGCCGGGGTCGAACGGCTGACCTATCAGGTGCTGTTCCCGGCAGTCGTCATTCACACCCTGGCCGTCGCGGATCTGAGCCAGTTGCCGGTGCTGGCGATGGGGCTGACCCTGGTCACCGCGATTCTCGGCGTATCGACCGTCCTCCTGATCGTTCGCCCCCTGCTTTCGCGTGTCGGAATCAACGGCCCGGCCTTCACCTCGGTCCTGCAGGGCTCGGTGCGCTGGAACACCTTCGTCGCGCTGGCCCTGGCGGCCGGGCTGCACGGCCGTGAGGGGGCAACGTTGATGGCGATCGCGGTGGCCTCGATGATCCCGCTGCTGAACGTGCTCTGCGTCCTCGTCTTGGCGCGCTTTGCCGTCGGGCGCCCGATGAGCGCGGCAGAGACGGCGCGCTCGATCGCAGTGAATCCCTTCATCTGGTCGTCTGCCGTCGGACTTCTGCTCAACCAGATGCAATGGATGCTGCCCGCGGCCCTCACGACCTATGTCGATATCCTCGGCCGGGCGGCGCTGGGTGTCGGGCTGCTCGTGGTCGGCGCCGGGCTCGAGATCCATCGCTTGAAGCAACCGCGACTAGCCCATGGCCTTGCCATCGGGCTCAAGCTCGTCGTGATGCCGCTCGTCGCCTGGATATTGGCGCGGCAGTTCGGCGTCACCGGCACCGCACTGACGATCACGGTGGTCGCGGCTGCGGTGCCGACGGCTACCGCGGCCTATTTCCTCGCGCGCGACATGGGTGGCGACGCCCCGTTGATGGCCGAGATCACCACGATGCAGACCCTTCTGGCGCTCGTGACATTGCCGGTGGCGGTCCTGCTTCTGGGATGATTCCAGACGCGCGTCAGACCCGCCTGCCGATGCACGCAGAAATTGAATTCGTTATTCCGTTAGGTCATTCTACGCATTGAGATCGCGTCGCTGCACGACCGCAGCGCCGCATCGTTCAAGGGCAAGCTGCCATGACTGCGCGAGGGCCGAGGCCAGGCCGCAAGACCAGAAATCCTCCCCATACGCCATTCGAGGCCGCTTCGTTCTCGACCACTCCCGTGAGCCTGGAGAGCTCCGCCACCCAGCAACTCGGAGTTGCCGAGTACATCGAGAGCATTTGTGTGGAATTGCGCATGATGGCCCGGGCGGCCAAGCTCGAAACGCTGGTCTACTTCCTCGACATGGCCCGGATCGAGGCCACGATCCAGATCGAGAGCCACGGAACGCTCGGCAAGCCATCCGACTGAAGACGTTCTCCGACGGAAGGAAGCCCTCCGACTGACGGCCGATTCCGCGAGGTTTGATGGCCGGGCGGGCCGTCCCGACGCGCTCAGGGCATGACGCGCGAAAGCGCGCCGCCGGGATGGCGCAGAATCGTGCCGTCGAGTTCCAGCTCGATCAGCAGCCGGCCGACATCGCGGGCGGAGCGGCCGCTGGCCCGGATCAGGTCGTCCAGGGAAACGGGAGCTGCTCCAAGCAGGGCCAGGACGCGCGCGCGGATCTCATCGCCTCCCCCTTCTCCTTCCGCTTCGCCTACCGCTTCCGACGGTGGTTCGAGATCGGAGCCGGCGATGGCAGGGGGCAGAACCGTCCTCGGCGCCGGGGAGATTTCCGGCAGATCGAGTTCGTCCCAGAGGTATTCTGATTCCGGATCATAGCCCGCGCGTGGTTGTGCGAGGCCTGTCGGCAGGGCGCCGCCATGGCCCAGCAACGGTGCGAGCGCCTCGATGACATGCGCGGCCTCTGCGCATAGCGTCGCGCCTTCACGGATCAGGTGATTGCCGCCCTCGGCGCGCGGATCGAGCGGCGAGCCCGGTACGGCAAAGACCTGGCGCCCCTGTTCATTGGCGAAGCGGGCGGTGATCAACGACCCAGACTTGCGTGCCGCCTCGACGACGACAGTGCCGAGCGCAAGCCCGGAAACTAGGCGGTTGCGCTGCGGAAAGTCGCGTCCGCGCGGGGCCCACCCCATCGGCATTTCGCTGATCGCCGCTCCCGACATGATCAGTCGCTCGAACAATTGAGCGTTCTGGGGCGGATAGATTTCGTCGAGCCCACCTGCCAGTACGGCGACCGTGCCGGTGCCCAGGCTCGCGCCATGGGCAGCGGTATCGATGCCGCGCGCCAACCCCGACACCACGACGAAACCGGCCTCGCCGAGATCCTGCGCCAGCCTGGCGGTGAATTTGAGGCCGGCCGCCGAGGCGTTACGCGAGCCGACCAACGCGACGCAGGGGCGCAGCAGGACCTCGCCGCGACCAAGCACGAGCAAGAGCGGCGGCGCGGAATCGATCGCCTGCAGCGGCCGCGGATAGTCGGGCTCTCCGAGGGCGATCAGTCGGCCGCCACACCGGCGCAGCGCTTCGATCTCGCGTTCGGCCTCGGCAACGGAGCAAATCCGGATGCTGCGGCCCGAGGTCCGTGCCAGTTCTGGCAGCGCATCGAGCGCAGCCGCGGCACCGCCAAACCGATTCATCAGAGCGCGGAAGGTGCGTGGGCCGATGCTTTCGCTGCGGATGAGCCGGAGCCAGTCGAGACGCTGGCGATCGGTGAGTGCGATGCCAGCCATCCCTGATCAGCCCTTCTGGCCGATCTTGCCCTCGCTGCGGTCCAGCAGCCTGGCAATGTTCTCGCGATGCATGAACCAGAGCAGCACAGTCAGAACGGCCATCAGCACGGCCATGCGCGGCTCGTTCGCCCAGAACCAGAGCAGCAGCGGCGTCAGCAGGCTGGCGAGCAGCGCAGCAAGCGATGAATAGCGGCTGAGATAGGCGACGCTAAGCCAGATTGCCGCGAAGGTCACCGCGATCGGCCATTTCAACCCGATCAGAATGCCGAGATAGGTGGCGACGCCCTTGCCGCCCTTGAAGCGCAGCCAGACCGGGAAGAGATGCCCGAGGAAGGCACCGAGCCCGGCGAGGAGCGCAGCATCCCGGCCGCCGATCAGATAGAGCCCGACGAGCACGGCCGCCGTGCCCTTGAGCATGTCGCCCACCAGGGTCAGCGCCGCCAGCTTCTTGTTGCCGGTGCGCAGGACATTGGTGGCGCCGATATTGCCCGAGCCGATGCTGCGAAGATCAGGTCCGCCGCTGAGGCGCGTCAAAACGACACCGAAAGGGATCGAGCCCAGCAGATAACCGATGGCCACGGCAGCCAGTGCCGAAGACCCGGGCAGGCCCAAACTCATCATCTCAGGCATTCCGCCCCCGCTTCCCCAGGCCATCGCCGCAAGAGCTTAGACTGCGTCCGCCTCGTAGACCACTCGTCCGGCAACGAAGGTTGTGCGTACCAACCCATCGAGCCGCGCCTCGTCGAAGGGCGAATTCTTGGCCCGCGATTTCAGCTTGCGCTTGTCGACGACATAGGGCGCGTCGGGATCGAGCAGGATCAGATCGGCCGGAGCTCCGACCGAGAGGCGCCCGCACGACAATCCAAGCAGAGCGGCCGGGCGCGTCGAAAGCGCCGCCAGCAGTGTCGGCAGATCGGTCTGCCCTGCATGGACCATGCGCAGCGCTGCCGACAGCATCGTCTCGATGCCGAGCGCGCCATTGGCGGCCTCGGCGAAGGGCTGGCGCTTGGTCTCGACATCCTGCGGGTCATGGTCGGAGACGACGACATCGATCACGCCCTCGGCCAGCGCGGCCACCATGGCGAGCCGCTCGTCCTCATGGCGCAGTGGCGGCGAGACCTTGCAGAAGGTGCGGTAGTCGCCGACGTCGTTCTCGTTCAGCGTCAGATTGTTGATCGAGACGCCGCAGGTGATCCGCACGCCATCGGCCTTGGCCCGGCGCACGAGTTCGACGGATTCGGCGCAGGAGATCATCGCGGCGTGGTAGCGCGCGCCGGTCGCCCGCGCCAGGCGGATATCCCGCTCCAGCATGACGGTCTCGGCTTCGATCGGAATGCCCGGCAGGCCCTTGCGGCTGGCGAACTCACCCTCGTTCATCACGCCGGCGCCGCGCAGGTCCGGATCCTCGAGATGGTTCATCAGCAGCGCATCGAAATCGCGGCCGTAGATCATGGCGCGGCGCATGACCTGCGGATTGCGCACGGCCCGGGAGCCATCGGTGAAGGCGACTGCGCCTGCTTCGAGCAGCAGGCCGAACTCGGTGATCTCCCGGCCCTCGATCCCCTTGGTCAGGGCAGCAGCCGGCAGCACGTTGACGACCGCCTTGTCGCGGGCACGGCGCTTGATGAAATCGATAATGGCGGGATCGTCGATCGGCGGATCGGTATCCGGCCTGCAGACGACCGTGGTGACCCCGCCGGCCGCGGCGGCCTGCGAGCCCGTGCCGAGCGTTTCGCGGAACTCCGCTCCCGGTTCACCGAGAAAGGCGCGCAGATCGACCAGCCCTGGCGCGAGGATTAGGCCGCCCGCATCGACCCGCTGCACGCCCTCGCCCGTCGCCGGAGCGGCGCCCCAGGCGATCTCCGCAATCGCACCATCGCGCAGCAGAAGCGCACCCGGCCCCTGCCGGCCCGATGCAGGATCGACCAGTTGGGCGTTGACGATCGCAAGCTCGCGCATTTCGGACATGATCTCGCTCGGTCTCGCCTTCAGTGTTGTGTTCCAACCGGCCGGGGAATGGCTCGGCCGCGCTCAACCATTGGGCAGATGCTGGGCCAGCGCATCCAGAACCGCCATGCGGACGGCGACCCCCATCTCGACCTGCTCGCGAATCAAGGACTGAGCGCCGTCAGCGACTTCCGAGGAAATCTCGACGCCGCGATTCATCGGGCCGGGATGCATTACGAGCGCGTCCGGGCTGGCCAGCGCGAGCTTGTCGCGGTCAAGGCCGAAATAGCGGAAATACTCCTTCGGCGAYGGCACGAAGGCGCCGTGCATGCGCTCGAGCTGGAGACGCAGCATCATCACGATATCAGCCCCTTCCAGTCCCTTCTTCATGTCGGTGAAGACGGAGACGCCCATACGCTCGATGCCAACCGGAAGCAGGGTCGAGGGGGCGATCAGGCGGACCTTTGCGCCAAGCGCATTGAGCAGGATGATGTTGGAGCGGGCGACCCGCGAATGCACGATGTCGCCGCAGATCGCGACGGTCAGCCCGGCGATCCGGCCCTTGTTGCGGCGGATCGTCAGCGCATCGAGCAGGGCCTGGGTCGGGTGTTCATGCGCACCGTCGCCGGCATTGACGACAGAGCAGTCGACCTTGCGGGCGAGCAGGTTGACCGCACCGGCGGCGTGATGGCGCACCACCAGAATATCGGGGCGCATCGCGTTCAGGGTGGCGGCCGTGTCGATCAGCGTCTCGCCCTTCTTCACCGAAGAGGATGCTACCGACATGTTCATCACGTCGGCGCCGAGGCGCTTGCCGGCAAGCTCGAAGGAGGCCTGCGTGCGCGTCGATGGCTCGAAGAAGAGATTGATCTGGGTGCGGCCGCGCAGGGTCGCCGTCTTCTTCTCGACCTGTCGCGAAAGCGCGACATAGTCCTCGGCGCGATCGAGGAGAGCCTCGATATCCAGATGCGACAGGCCCTCGATGCCGAGGAGGTGGCGGTGCGGATAGGTCGGGGCTGGCGATGTCATTTGAAGGTGGTTGTTTAGGCACAGACTCAAGACGGCGCAAGCGGCGAGATGGCCATTGTCCAGCGCTTCGTCCAAGGGCGGGCCGGAGCGACCGCGCGGGGAACGGCCGGAAAGCGACAGTTGATCGCCGCGCCACTGTTGCATTCGCGCAGCAATCCCTATTTGACAGCGCTGTCGTGCTGAACCACTTTCGCGCGCAATTCCGAACCTGACCCCGGGCGCCCAGCGCCAAGCCAGGCCGGACCGGCACGATGCGTGCTGGCCCTGCCCCTTTGTCATGAGACTTTAGCTGCCATGAAGCTCCTCGTCGTCGAGTCGCCGGCCAAGGCCAAGACGATCAACAAGTACCTGGGCTCCGATTACGAGGTCATCGCCTCGTTCGGGCATATTCGCGACTTGCCCGCGAAGGACGGCTCGGTTGATCCCGAAGACGACTTCAAGATGCTCTGGGAAATCGAGGGGCGCGGCGCCAAGCAGGTCGCGGAGATCGCCAAGGCGGCCAAGGGTGCCGAGAAGATCATTCTCGCAACCGACCCGGATCGCGAGGGCGAGGCGATTTCCTGGCACGTGCTGGAAGCGCTGAACCAGAAGCGCGCCATCAAGGGCATTCCGGTCGAGCGCGTCACCTTCAACGCCGTGACCAAGGATGCGGTGCAGAAGGCCCTCGCCAACCCGCGCCAGATCGATCAGGCCTTGGTCGACGCCTATCTGGCGCGCCGCGCGCTGGACTATCTTGTCGGCTTCACCCTGTCTCCGGTGCTCTGGCGCAAGCTGCCCGGTGCCCGCTCGGCCGGGCGCGTCCAGTCGGTGGCCCTGCGCCTCGTCTGCGAGCGCGAACGCGAAATCGAAGCCTTCAGGGCCCGGGAATACTGGTCGCTGGTTGCGACGCTCGCGACAGATACCGGCGCGACCTTCGAGGCTCGCCTGGTCGGAGCCGACGGCAAGAAGATCACCCGGCTCGACATCGGCACCGGGGCGGAGGCCGAAGCATTCAAGGCGGCGCTGGAGACAGCTCTCTTCAACGTGGCGCAGGTCGAGGCCAAGCCGGTCAAGCGCCACCCCTACCCGCCCTTCCAGACTTCGACGCTGCAGCAGGAAGCCTCGCGCAAGCTTGGCATGGCACCCGCCCGCACCATGCAGGTTGCGCAGCGGCTCTATGAAGGCGTCGACATCGGCGGCGAGACCGTCGGTCTCATCACCTATATGCGAACCGATGGCGTCGACATGGACGGCAGTGCCATCACGGCTGCCCGCAGCGTCATCGGCAAGGAGTTCGGTGCGGCCTATGTGCCGAGCGCGCCCCGCAAATACACGGTCAAGGCCAAGAACGCGCAGGAAGCCCACGAGGCCATCCGCCCGACCGATCTCGGCCGGCTGCCAGCGATGGTCGTGCGCCATCTCGAGCCCGAACAGGCCAAACTCTACGAGTTGATCTGGAAGCGCACCATCGCGAGCCAGATGGAATCGGCCTCGCTGGAGCGCACGACGGTGGACGTCGCCGCCAAGGTCGGTTCGCGTCATCTGGAGCTGCGTGCCACCGGTCAGGTCGTGCTCTTCGACGGCTTCCTGACGCTCTATCAGGAGAGCCGCGACGACGAAGAGGATGAGGACAGCAAGAAGCTGCCGCCGATGAAGGCGGGTGACGGGCTGGAAAAGCGCGCCATCGCCGCCGATCAGCACTTCACCGAGCCGCCGCCGCGCTTCTCCGAGGCGAGCCTGGTCAAGCGCATGGAAGAGCTCGGCATCGGCCGGCCCTCGACCTATGCCGCGACGCTGGCCACGCTGCGCGACCGCGAATATGTCCGCATCGAGAAGAAGCGGCTGGTGCCCGAGGACAAGGGCATGCTGGTCACCGCTTTCCTCGAGAGCTTCTTCGGACGCTATGTCGAGTTCGACTTCACGGCGAGCCTGGAAGAGAAGCTCGACCGTGTCTCAAATGCCGAGATCGACTGGAAGGCGCTGCTGCGCGAGTTCTGGGAAGAGTTTACCCAGGCCATCGCCGGCACCAAGGACCTGCGCGTCACCGAGGTGCTGGAAGCGCTGAACGGTGTGCTGGGAGAACATATCTTCCCAGCGCGCGGCGATGGCGGCGATCCGCGCACCTGCCCGACCTGCGGCACCGGTCAGCTCTCGCTGAAGCTTGGCAAGTTCGGCGCTTTCGTCGGCTGCTCGAACTACCCGGAATGCCGCTACACCCGGCCGCTGACCGTTCCGGCCAATGACGGCGAGGCCACGGCCGAGGGTGGCCAGGGCGCGCCCGGCGTGCGGGTCCTTGGCAAGGATCCGGTCACGGATCAGGATGTGACGCTGCGTGACGGTCGTTTCGGCCCCTATGTCCAGCTCGGCGAGGGCGAGAAACCGAAGCGCCAGAGCTTGCCCAAGGGCATGAGCGCGGCTGCCGTCGATCTCGACAAGGCGCTGGCATTGCTTGCGCTGCCCAAGGAGGTCGCGAAGCATCCGGAGAGCGGCGAGCCGATCCTGGTCGGCATCGGTCGCTACGGCCCCTACGTCCAGCACGGCAAGACCTACGCCAATATCGACAAGGACGACGATGTCCTCGCGCTCGGCGGCAACCGCGCCATCGACCTTATCGTCGCCAAGGAGAGCGGCGCGGGCGGAGGACGGTTCGGTCGTGGAGCGGCGGTGCCAGGACGGGAGGTCGGCGAGCATCCTGCTGGCGGCAAGCTCGTCGTGCGCGCCGGCAAATACGGCCCCTATGTCAACTGGGGCAAGGTCAACGCGACCCTGCCCAAGGCGATGACGCAGGAGAGCCTGACGCTCGAACAGGCGGTCGAACTCGTCAACGCCAAGGCCGAAGCCGGAGGCGCGAAGGGCGGAGCGAAGGCAGCCGCCAAGACGAAGCGTCCAAGCGCGGCGAAGGCGCCAGCCAAAGCGCCGGCAAAGAAGGCTGCCGGCAAGACGGCCGCCAAGGCTGCGCCGAAGTCGAAGGCCAAGACCRAGGCCGACGCCGAGGGCTGACCCTCGGCGTGCTCTCGCTTCAGGGAAGAGGCTGGCCAAGCTTATCGCGGCGAGGCTTCAGCCCGGCTCAATCTTCGCGCCCTATGGACATGCTCCCATAGGGCCAGCGCTGTTCTTGATGCCGATAGGCTTCCCCCTGCTCCAGGAAAAGCGGCCAGCCTGGGTCGGCGCAATGCAGCGACCGATTGGATTCGTTGCGCAGTGGAGGAAAAGCGGCCTCGGACGCGGGCCGCGAAGTCCGGCCTACATGCTGGCTACGACGACCAGGCGTTTGACCTCACCCCTGAGATAGGCCTGCAGGAACTTGTCGTAGTCCCTGAACGAAACGCATCCGTTCGAATCCCCTCGCGGTCCGAGGAGGTAGGTATGCGCCAACAGGCCGGCGCGTCCGTGGATGGCGCCGCTGCCGCCGACCGGGTGGAGCCGTATGGCCCGCACACCGTGGAAAAGAGCCTCGCGCTCCTTCAGATCGTAGACATGCGGCGGCGTGACACCCTGCATCCTCACATGCGCGAAGCGTGGGTCGTCCATCTTGTCGCCGAGCCCAGAATGCGCCTCGAGCCGGTCGCCATTTGGCATGTACACCATGCGCGCCCTTTCGCCAAGGGTGAGAGGAGCCGGCCCCAGCGAATAGTCGGGATCAAGGAGCGGATCGTAGCGTCGGCTGGAAGCGACCAAGATCGGTTCCAGCATGGGGGCAAGCTCACGCACGGCAGAGACGATCGGCTGACCGTCCTTCTGTGCCCAGAAGCCGGCTGCCGCGCTCAGACCCAGGGTCGCGACGACGAAGGCAATTCGGGAGAAACGGATCCTGTGTCGGCGATTGCGCGCACGAGGGGCGAGGCCAGCAGTCGGACCGGACGAAAAACTCATGCGTCGTACTCTCGGGATACTCTGGTACTCTTCCCGCCTCCGACGCGCGCCAACACCCACCCCGCTCACGCAGACTCATCACGATGAGCCGCAAGCGGGTCGGCTTGCTGTCCCGATCTTCAGTGCTGGGAAACCCTAACTGTGTTCGATCTTGATTAAGCGCGCGCTTGGTTAATCATGAATGAAGCTGAATCATGTTTTTCAAAGTGCGACCCTTTGGCGCGTCCGACGCTCAGCCCCCTCGGCAAGCACTGCGGCAGGCCCCGTATCTAACGACGGTGAGGGAAGCTGTGGCGTTGCGTGGCTCGCTCCGTCCGGCTTGAGTTTCACGAGGCGTTAACCCTGCCCCGATACGCATTCAGCACCACCGTCCCTTCCAAAATAGTAGCCGTAACTGTCGATGCGTAAGTTGAAACTCTATCCGCAACGTATCGACGGAAACGACGATCATTGCCCGACATCCATGCCCGGCAGCTCTGACGAGAGGGCCGCGAGGCAGGTCCCTCACGGTCTGCGCGCTCAGCTGCCCGTTTCCGCGGTCATCACTCCCGTGCACCGAGCGCCGGACCTTGACGCGGCGCCCAGTCGTGTGCGCTACACAAGGACGCCGGACCATCTCCTGCGGAAGGTGTGGGGTGGGCTGGAGGCTACGACGACACCCATGGTGGACGTCGACGCGGTCGTTGAGGCCAAGGTCGAGATCGATCCATGCGATGCGATCCCGCCTGCGGACGAAGACCATGTGAGTTTCGAAGAAGCCACGCCGGAAGTAGCCGCACGGGAAGTCATGGAGATCGTTCCCGCTGAGAGCGAGGCGGATGGCGCACTCGAGCTCTACGCGAATATCTCGGACCATGCGTTCTGGGATCTTGGGTCGATCTCTGCCGAAGGCATGTCCAGCCCCGCGCCTGAGGCGCCGTGGGAGGAGCCAGCGACGCCTCTGCACCGGGACTATGCCGAAGACGCTCCATCCTCAGTCGAGAGCGGGGACGCTGATGCGGTCCTTGCTCTTCCGGTTAGCGACCTAGCACTGAACGTCATTCCCAGTTCCGCTCCGGCCTTGAGCTGGTCGCAAACCTATACGGTCAACCTCCAACTCGGAGGCGCTGCATGGTCCAAGAGCGACAT
>NZ_JBFTRC010000116.1:0-16684 GCF_056399325.1 Allobosea sp. 01N443 | reverse complement strand
TCGCAAGGGGGCGAGCCAGGAGCCCTATATCAACCACCTGATCGAAGTGGTCGATCTCGTCGCGTCGGTCGAAAGCAGCGATATGGACGTTCTTATCGCGGCGGTGCTCCATGATGTGCTGGAGGACACCCAGACTGGCCATGACGAGTTGGCTGCAGCGTTCGGGGACCGTGCCGCACATATCGTCCAAGAGAATTCCGATGACATGACCTTGCCCAAGTCGGAGCGGCGCCGCGCTCGGCTCGAAGGCATTGGCAAGAAATCGCGCGAGGCAAGGCTGGTCAAGTTCGCGGACATCATCTCGAACCTGCGCGCCATCGCCRTCTCGCCGCCGGCCGGCTGGTCGAACGATCGCAGGCTTGGATACCTGAACGCCTGCCGCAATCTCGTGGATGCCGGACGCGGTTCGAACGCTGAGATCGAACGCATCTTCGACGACACCGCAAAAGCAGTGGAGCAGACAATCAGAGCCGAAGGGCTCGGCGATCTGGATGATGGTGCGTCAGCAAGGAACGAGCTCGAGGCTGCCATCGGCCAGGCTGTGTACCTCGTCTATGTGCCGAACACCAAGTGCCGCACCCTGGGAGAAGCAGACATCGACCTGCTCTGTGAAATGATCGCCCGAACGTTCCCGTCTGCCACTGTGCAGACAGCCGAAGGCATTCATGAGCACCGGCGCAGATCGATGCTTATCGGCAGGATCCGGACAGATAGCGGCGACGCGATCGTCGCTCTTGCCCAGCGCCTGTGCCTCGCCTTTGACGAGCCCTTTGTCGGCGTCGAGGTCGATGGGCGCTACATTCGTATCTATGGCGATGACACCGACTAGGCCGTCCGGATTTCAGTCGACGCGAGACTCGCTGGACGGAAATTCGAGCTGGTCCGGATCGATCTTGCCGAAGCGGATCAGTTCCTTTCGGGCATCGACGAAAAGAGGAAAATCGCCGCGTTGAAGCGAGATTTTCATCTTCACGTGGCCATCACGGCTCGAAAGGCCGGGTAAGGGCGCGGCGATCCGGCGATGATCGGTCGAGGGACATCCTTGGGCTTTCGGATGGCAGTGAAGGCGCAGCGTACAACGTTGCTACGCCGCGCACCGACAGGCAATCGTGCCGCCGTATCTGTCCCCCGCCTCAAATCCACGAACCATCATCGCTCGGTTCACGCCGTGTACTGCGGCAATATCCACCAAGCGGCAGAGTGTGGCCGGCGCCAGCGGCAGCGAAGCGGATCATCAGGGCGATCGATTGATGGCCATTGGATCGCGGATCAGCGATGCATGTAGACCGTGGTCTGCTCCGACTTCGTCTGGCCATGCATCATCCCGTGCGTGCCAGATGGCCTGCGCCCACTAGGCCGGCGGAGTGACGTAGCCGCGCTCGGCCATGCAGCCGAGATAGATCGACTTAACGGCCTCGCTCCGGCGGGCGGTAATCTGGTCGGCTGCGTCGCCCCCCACCGCACCATTGGCCCGTATCGTGTTGGCCGGCAGGGGCGCCTTGTTGGCTTTACGAATGCAGGCGGCTGCATCCTTGTTCACCAGCGCCTCCAGCGTCGCATTTCCAATGATTGCCCGGCCATCGACGCGCTGCATCCTGGGAGGAGCGGTGCTCACGGCCTGGCAACTGGTGAGTGAGATCGACGCGACAGCGACGGCGTAGCGAAGCATGAAACCCTCCCTAGTCTCCCAAAGGAGCACAGTCAGCGAGTGGTTCAACGGTGAATGGCGTCTCATGCGCGGCCCGCGTCGAAGCCGCAAGGCGGCCCACGCCGAAGGCCTACGATCCGAACGGTTATTTAACCGTCGATCGGAGGCGGAGCCGCCGACGGGGCTTTCTGGGTTATGCAAGCACGAATTCCGTCGTCGGCCAGGCGAAGCGGCGCAAAAATCCAGATCGTAATTGCGTGATCAAGTGAATCAAGCAAACGCCGATTTGCCCAGCGGCTATTTGAGGCTCCGGCTGGGGGGCTTCCCTTCTCATGGGATCACCGGCGGGTGATATTCTAGGGTGTAGGCTAGGGCCCAGAGCAAGAACAGCACCAGCGGCAGATGGACGAGCAACTGCAGGAATGTGAAGCCGACAATGTCGCGCGCCTTGAGGCCGAGTACGCCGAGCAAGGGCAGCATCCAGAAGGGATTGATAAGGTTCGGCAGCGCCTCCGCGGCGTTGTAGACTTGGACCGCCCAGCCCAGATGCACCTTGAGGTCGTTGGCGGCCTGCATGACATAGGGGGCTTCGAGCAGCCACTTGCCGCCACCGGACGGGATGAAAAAGCCAAGCACCGCGGAATAGACACCGATCACCAGTGGATAGAGGTGCTGGGTCGACATGGCGACAAAGGCATGGGCGATCTGGTCGGAAACGGTCAGCCCGGCATCGTTCTTCGCCATCGTGAGGATCGCTGCAATCGAGCCGTAGAACGGAAACTGGATGAGTACCCCAGACGTCGCCGGCACGGATTTGACGACCGCATTGAGGAAGCGCTTCGGCCGCCAATGCAGCAGCATGCCGAGCATGATGAAGAGGAAATTATAGGTATTGAGGCTCGAAATCGCGATCATCGTGTCTTTGGTCGCGAATTCATGAGCCAGCCAGCCAGCCGCCAGCAGAACGATCAGGATCGTCAGCAATGGCGAATGTTCCAGCCATTCTCCCGGCTGCCGTGGTGGCGGCAGGTCGTCCGTGACGTCCCGTTCGACATTGATGTTCATCGCTTCCGCCGTGACGGCTTTGTCTGGCCCGGGGGCCGACCAAACGGCGATCACCACCGAGACCGACAGCAGGACGACAGAGACGACCACCGACTGCCACAGGAAGATGGTTTCGGAGAACGGGATCACGCCCGTTATCGGCAACAGGGATTTGGGCAGACTTCCCGCATTGGCCTGAAGTTGCGCTGCTGACGAGGAAAGGCCCATTGCCCAGGTTGCACCCAGACCGAGATAGGCCGCCGCAGCAGCGGCGCGATAATCCATTTTCAGCTCGCGGCGTTCCGCGAGTGCGCGCACGAGAAGGCCGCCGAAGATCAGGCTCAGGCCCCAGTTGAGTAGCGATGCAAGCATGCTTACCGCCGCGACAACACCGACGGCGCCCGAGCCGGAACTGGGTATGGCCGCGAGGCGGCGGATGAGCCGTTGAGCCGGAGCGGAGACCGCGACGACATAACCGCCGATGGCGACGAATGCCATCTGCATCGTGAATGTGATCAGGCTCCAAAATCCGTCGCCAAAAGCCCGGCTGACGGCAAGCGGCGAGGCACCATTCAGCATCGCCGCCAGAGAGACAATCACAACCGCGATCGCTACAAAAACGAAGGCATCGGGGAACCAGCGCTCCGCCCAGGTCGTGAACGAGATCGCGATCCGAACCAGCAACCCGTCCTTTTGGTTTGGACCGCTGGATGCTGCATCCGACTTAGCCAAGCTCGCCTGTGACATGCCGCAGATCCCCCGTGTTGTTCTGGTGTCAACTCGATGCGCAATGGACATCGCGAAGCAGGCCGCATAAGGAGCCTGCATCCCAAGGATACGCTGCACCTCCCCCCTCTCGCTGTTCTACCGCCTGCCGTCGGCACGGCTACAGCCGCATCTCCTCGACATTGTCCGGAATGGCGAGCTTCGCCTCGGTCGCCGCAATGACTTGCTCCACCGACACGCCAGGGCCGAGTTCAAGCAGGGTCGCCTGTCCGTCGGGAAATCCGATGACTGCCATTTCACTGACGACAAGGTCCACCGGCCTCACCGAGGTCAGGGGCAGCGTGCATCGGTTGACGATCTTGGGCTTGCCCTTGGCGGTATGCTGCATCGCCACGATCACGCGCTTTGCACCGGTGACGAGGTCCATCGCACCACCCATCCCCGGCACCATTTTGCCGGGGATCATCCAATTCGCCAGCAAGCCATGCGCATCGACCTGCAGCGCACCGAGCACCGTCATGTCGACATGGCCGCCGCGAATGAAGGCGAATGACATCGCGCTGTCGAACGTACTGGCGCCAGGCAATGCGGTCACCGGGCGTCCGCCGGCATCCGTCAGCGTGGGATGCGCCATCCCCTCCTCGGGGATCGGGCCGGTTCCGATCAGGCCATTCTCCGACTGAAAGAACACCGTGATGCCCGTCGGCACGAAGTTCGCCACCATGGTGGGGATGCCAATGCCGAGATTGACCAGCATCCCTGCTCGCAACTCGCCTGCGATGCGCTTGGCGATGATCGATTGTGCATCCATCGTCCTGATCCGTCAGGCGTTGGTGACGAGATAGTCGACCAGCGGCGCGGGCGTCACGACGTGGTCGGGCGATATCAATCCTACCGGCACGATATTCTCGGCCGTGACGATGGTGGTATCGGCTGCCATCGCCATCACCGGATTGAAGTTTCGCGCCGTGAGCGCGTAGGAAAGATTGCCGAGATAGTCGGCGAGAAAGGCATTGATGAGCGCGAAATCCGCCCGGAGGGCAGTCTCGACGAGGTAGCTCTTGCCGTTGAGGTCGATCCGCTGCTTGCCTTCCTCGACGAGGGTCCCGACGCCTGTCGGAGTGAGTACGCCACCGAGCCCGCTGCCGCCGGCGCGGATGCGCTCGATGAGCGTGCCCTGCGGCACGAGATCGACCGCCATAGTACCCGCAATCATCTGCCGCTGCGTCTCCGGATTGAGGCCGATATGGCTGGCGATGGTGCGGCTGACGAGGCCGGCGTCGACGAGCTTKCCGATCCCCCGTCCGGGAACCGCGTTGTCGTTGGCGATCACGATGAGATTTCGCTTACCCTGGCGCACCAGCTCGTCGATCAGGCGCTCGGGCGTCCCGACGCCCATGAATCCGCCGATCATGAGGGTTGCGCCATCCGGGATCAAATTGACCGCATCCGCGCATGAGACAGTTTTCATTGTCGAATGTTCCGATTTCGATGAAACTAACACATTCAATTTCAAGCTCAAATTGTAAATCGTTCTTGATAAACGTTCTTGAAATCAAAAAACGTCAGTAACATTGTCTTTCTTGAGTCTTTTTTGCTTTTACCAACCCCTTGACCTAATCGATAATGTGGTAACCGCCGTCGATATAGAGCGTCTGTCCGGTGATGAGGCGCGCTGCATCATGCGCCAGG
The DNA here is from genome assembly GCF_056399325.1 of Allobosea sp. 01N443. Classification (NCBI taxonomy): domain Bacteria; kingdom Pseudomonadati; phylum Pseudomonadota; class Alphaproteobacteria; order Hyphomicrobiales; family Alloboseaceae; genus Allobosea; species Allobosea sp. 01N443. The sequence continues at coordinate 11,574 of NZ_JBFTRC010000116.1, read as the reverse complement.
AAGGCGGTGGCCATGCCAACGTCGTCGATGCTGACGAGGTTACGGGCCGGGGCTTTGGTCCTGGCCTTCTCGAGCAGTGCGTCGAATTCCGGGATGCCCGAGGCAGCGCGCGTCGCCAGGGGGCCCGGCGAAATGGCATGCACGCGAATGCCTTTGGGACCCAGTTCGGCGGCGACATAGCGCACCGCGCTTTCCAGCGCTGCCTTGGCCACCCCCATGATGTTGTAATTCTCGACGACCATCTGGCTGCCGTAGAAGGTCATCGTGAAGAGCGTGCCGCCCTTCTTCATCAGGGGCTCGGCCAGATGGGCCATTTGAAGAAAGGACCAGCAGGAAATGTCCATGGTGGCGAGAAAGCCCTCGCGCCCGACATCCACCACGCGGCCATGCAGCGCCTCCTTGGGAGCAAACGCGATGGAATGGACGACGAAATCGAGTTCGCCCCAATCCTTGGCGATGCGCTCGAACACGGCTTCCATCTCGCCCGGCGTGCGCGCGTCGAGCGGCATCACGATCGGGGCTTCGATCTCTTGTGCCAGCGGCTCGACAAATTTCTTGGCCTTTTCGTTGAGATAGGTGACGGCGAGTTCCGCTCCCAGCGCACGAAACGCCCTGGCACAACCCCAGGCGATCGACTGATCATTGGCGATGCCAATGATCAGTCCCTTCTTGCCCTCGAGCAGCTTTGCTTTGACGACAGGTATCATCGAGTGCCCTTCTCAGGTCTTAGGTTTCGCGAACCTCAGGACTCCATTGCCAGGATCGGCCTTTCCAGCGGTTCCGCCGCCGAACAGCCCGACGATACGCTCGAGCCTCTGCGCTGCCTCGCCTGTCATGTCGCCAGCCGCGCTCAACACGCGCCGGAGTGCCGCAAGCGCCTTCTGGCGCGCTTCGTGATCGGGCGGCAGCAGATCGGGAATGGCGCTGAGCGTCGCCTCCTCGTCGATCAGCAGCATGTAGTATTGCTCGCGCACGAGCGCCTTGAACTCGGCCAGGCTCGGTTTCGGCTTGTCATCCTCGACTTCGGCCCGCAGGCCGCGAATGGCCGCAAGGCCGCGTTCGTCGGCACGGCCGCGCGCCATACCGACATGGAGCAGGCCGCGGACCAGGCACTCGCGCAAGYCGCCTCTGGGGATGCGCGATTTCAGTTCGGCGATGCGGGACTGCAGGAGTTCGCGATGGAGCGGGCTTGATTGCGCCTTCCGCAGAGGTCGCGCATCGGTCGGATCGATGCCCACGGCGGCCTGCAAGGCGGGTGAGCCGTAGACCGACAGGAATATGCGCTCGCTCCAAGATTCAGTCGTTTCCCGCCAGGCGTCGAGGCCTGCGACGATCTGCTCGGACACCGCTTGCTGCATCGCGAGAAACGGATTGCCTGCGGCAACCGGCCGCCGATCCTCGCTCGCCCGTTCGGCCATAGCCTTGACCGGCGCCATCAAAGGATTCGCATCGGAGAAGAGTTCGTATTGCAGCCGCAGAGGATGCAGCTTTCGCATGGCGTCGGCGACGGGTGCCGAGGTCATGCTGCGGACCATCGGCTGCGCGAATGCGCGATAGAGGGCGAGGTTGATCTCCGATACTCGTGCGGCAGTGGCGAAGCGGCGCTCATCCTCCGCATCATTGCCGCCGAGCGCACGAATGTCGTCGAGCGTCCGCGCCTCACAACGCATCACCCACTGCCCCGCGACGAGATCAGGGCTGACCGTGTCCGCCTCCTTGGCTTCCAGCACCGCCTCGTACAGCCCTGGCGGCAGCACATCGATCATGTCGATATTGCTGGAGAACTCGTCGTGCTCCTTGCGGGCGACGCCGGCGGAAACAAAAATCCCGAGATGCCCGACGGATTCATGGATCGTGTAGACGATGGTCTGGCCGTAGGCGCGGATTTCGTCGATGTCCTCGTAGAGATCCAGGATCCATCCGAGCGCCTGCTGCGGCGGCGTGATGTTGTCGCCCTTGGAACAGAACACCACGATCGGCGAACGGATATTGCGCAGATCGATTGCCACTCCGTCGGAGGTCCGGATCTCGCCGGCCGCCAGCTTGTTGCCGACGAAAAGGTCGTCGACGATCGCCTGGATTTCGGCGGCGTTCAGATTGACATGCCCGCCCCACCAGCGCTCGAAGCCGAGATAGCGCGGCGCCTCCGTGTCGATCTTGGAATAGAGATTGTAGCGCTTGCTCCAGAGCGTATTGGCCGGGTTCTGGTTCTCGAAGTTCTGAACGAGCCAGGCGCCGTCGAACTTGCCGGCGCCAAGGTCGGAGGTGAGCGCGGTCAGCCAGCTCCCGCCCAACAGACCGCCGCTGTAGCGCATCGGGTTCTGTCCGCGCACGCCCGCCCAATAGGAGAGCGGCGAACCGGCGATGATGATGGGGCCGAACAGCTCCGGCCGCAGTGATGCAAGCATCATGAGCGCCCAGCCCGCCTGGCAGTTGCCGATCACGCAGGGCTTGCCGTCGGCCTGCGGGTGCAATGCGATGACCCGCTCGAGGAAAATCCCCTCGGCGCGGGCGATGTCCTCGATGGTCTGGCCCGGCATGGGCTCGGGCAGGAATCCGACGAAATAGCAGGGATGCCCGGCCTTGAAGGCGACGCCGATCTCGCTGTCGGCCTTGAACCCGCCGATACCCGGCCCGTGCCCGGCCCGCGGATCGACCACCACGAAGGGGCGGCGCATAGGATCGACCGAAACGCCCTCGGGCGGGATAATCCGCACGAGAATGTAATTGACGGGATGATCGAGGTTGCGGCCGTCGAGAACGACCTCCGCCTCATAGTCGAGCACATGCGGAGCGGTCTCGGCGAGATGCTCGCGATACTGGTTTCCGCTCTGGCGCATCACATCCATGAACAGGAGGCTGCGCTGCGCGGCGTCGACCATGTACTCCATCGCAGCGCCAAACGGACCAAAAGCCCCGGTGGTCGCAGGCTTCTCGGGTTGGCCAGGCTTTGACATCATCGCCCTCGCCTCTTCGGTTTTATGCGTTCATATCGGCGGAACAAGCACTTTAGGCTGGTGCCGACGTGCTGCAAGCCTGTATTGAGGCGTCGCGGCAAGGCAATTGACCTTTGGGGCAATCCGCCTCCCGTCTGGACCACCGATTACGCCCAAGCGTGCCTCGACCAGCTTGGGCTCGCCCCATCCGGAACTCCACCCCCGTCGTCCACAATATCCACCGCAACGGGTCAATGGGATCTGGAAAAGCGGCCGTATCCACCCATTCGCTGACTGCCCAGCCCGATGGTGAAGGTGGCACGCCATCGGCTCGGAGCAGGTCCAGAGCGCCATGATCTCCGCACCCGACCCGGGGCTTTGAGGGGACCGCCTGCGCCTGGATAAAGCGGTGCCCAGTGCCCAGCTCCGCGCAAATAGCCACGGTCATGGTTGCAGACATTGACGTTGATCGTTGGCGCAGAGAACAATCGGCCTGCCGAAGCGCGAGCTGAGTTGAACGGCGCTCAGAAGCCGCTCGCTGAAGAGCGAGGCGCATGGCCGGACTCCGTGCCAGACACTCGAATAGGGCAGGAGCTAATTTGGGCATTCCTCATTGGCTTTCCGCCCACGCCCTCAGGGGAGGCTCAGAAGCTGACTGCGAGCAACCTCGAAGCCGCACCGAAAGCACGCGTCTCGCGCCGGCCCCCCAGCATCAAGGAGCCCCGCAATGAACCTCGACAGCGGAGCGGTGGAGATAGCCGCGCGGGCAATGTGTGAGAATGTGTACTCTTCCTGCGAGGCGCCTTCACCAGAGAGCTACGAGGAGCATTGGCACTCAGTGCGCGACCACTACCGAGGGCAGGCCGAAGTCGCCATTCGCGCCTACCTCGCCGCCGAGCCAGCCATCCCGGCGTTGGTCGCCGAGCGAGATGCGGCCGTGACGGGGCTGTTGGGCCTCCTGCGTGACGAGTATTGCGCCGCCTTTGAAGCGGCCTATGCAGTTAGAGACCACGCAATGCTCGCCGCCCCGTCGCCCGCCCACTGCGGAGATAAGCGTGAGTGACACCCCAAGATCAACAGCCCACGGGATAGCCAGCACGAGCCCCACCAGCACGCGGAGCGCCCACCCCCGGTCAAGGTCGCTTGCCAGCGAGACGATAAGCGTCAATCGCATCGTCAGCCACGCCTCGTCGTCGAAGGCGCCAGCCCAAGGCTCTAAACCCAGCTGCGGATCAGGTTCCGCGACAGGTCGTGTCGGCGGGCGAGGCTATGGAGCGTCTCGCTAGCCAGGTAGTCCTGCGCCACATGGTGCTTGAAATCAGGTGCTGTGGGTGCGGTGCCGGGGCCATGGCTTCCATCCTTCGAAAGCCCGGATCTCCGGTCAATTGCCACGCTTCAAACTGTCTGCCTCAAGGGGCGCACTCCTCATTCGCATCGAAGACGACGACGATCTATGAGAAGCGATCACTTCGGCTTTGTGAGTGTGTTGGCCGTCTCGGCAGCCTTCGCTGCCGCATCCTGCGCAGCCGCGCCCAATTCTTTGAGTTGGGTCTGAAACGCGGCCATCTGAGACTTGAGGAAATCGGACTGGAGCTGCATGACTTCCACCAGGTCTTTCGCCTTGACCAGCTTCTGGGCCAGATCGAGCCCGGCAGAGACATTGTTGTCTGCATAGGCGATGGCCTTGCGGCCGATATCCTGCATGTCGAAAAGCGCAAACCCGGCAGAACCAGGGGCGGCCTCGACCGCTTTCCGCGCAGCGCCGATGAAGCCGTCGAAGGCCTTGCGAGCCTGCTCGACGTTACGTTCAGCGAGTTCACGCATTTGGGCCGGCACTTCGTAGGGTGTCTTGCCATTCATGGAGTTTCTTCCCTATTCAACAATGAACACTTCGATCGTTCTGCGCCACAGTATCGTGCTCGTTTGCGATGACAAAGGCTCAAGGGTCAGCCTGCCCCTCATCACCACGGACGTTCTTGGGCGCCTCTAATGGGCGGTCCACCCGCCGTCGATCGACAACATGGTCCCAGTGATCGACGATGCGGCGTCAGAACTCAGAAAGAGCGCCAGCGCCGCAATTTGCTCCACAGTGACGAACTCCTTCGTTGGCTGCGCCTCCAGCAGCACATCCGCAATGACTTGCTCCTTGGTGAGACCGCGAGCCTTCATCGTGTCCGGGATTTGCTTCTCGACCAGCGGCGTCCAGACATAGCCGGGACAGATCGCATTGACCGTGACGTGATCTTTCGCCACCTCAAGAGCGACTGTCTTGGTGAGGCCGGCAATGCCATGCTTCGCGGCGACATAGGCGGATTTGAAGGGTGACGCGACCAGCGCATGGGCGGACGCTGTGTTGATAATACGTCCCCAACCACGTGATTTCATGCCGGGAACGACCGCCTTGGTCGCGTAAAAAGCGGCGAGTAGGTTGATTCGGATGATCGCTTCCCACTTGTCGTCGGGAAACTCCTCGATCGGCGCCACATGTTGGATGCCGGCGTTGTTGACAAGAATATCGACCCGGCCGAACTCCTGCTCGGCCATCCGCACCATGCCGGTCACTTCCGCGCCCTTCGACATGTCCGCCGGCGAGTACCGGCAGACCACTTTGAAGTCGGTCTCGATGCCCGCGCGCTCCTTCTCGATGGTGGCGGCGTCTCCGAAGCCGTTGATGAGTATGTCGGCGCCCTCCTTGGCGAAAGCGCGCGCCAGAGCAAGCCCGATTCCACTCGTGGATCCGGTAACGACGGCCGCCTTTCCTTGAAGTGACATCTTGCCTCCGATGGCGCCTAAACGCCGTTTGTGTACTGGAACCCTGCCCGTTCGCGACGAACCTCGCGACGGATCTGTGAGATGAAGCGATCAAACCAGTCCGGTCGTGTAATAGACGGCAATGACGACGAACACAGCGAGCGTCTTGATTAAGGTGATCGCGAAGATATCGCGGTAAGACTGCTGATGAGTCAGGCCGGTCACGGAAAGTAGGGTGATAACCGCACCATTATGTGGAAGCGTGTCCATGCCGCCGCTCGCCATCGCGGCAACGCGATGCAGAACTTCAAGCGGGATATTGGCGGCATTGGCGGCAGCAATAAACTGGTCCGACATGGCCGCTAGCGCGATGCTCATGCCTCCGGAGGCCGAGCCGGTGATACCTGCGAGCACCGACACGCTGATCGCCGTGTTGGCCAGCGGGTTCGGGATCGCTTTGAGGGCGTCGGCGATGACGACGAACCCTGGCAACGCTGCGATGACGCCGCCGAAGCCGTACTCCGACGCCGTGTTCATGGAGGCCAGCAGCGATCCCGCCACCGCGGCCTTGGTGCCGTCGGCGAAGCGCTGCATGACCGCTCGGAAGGCGAAGGCCAGCACGGTCAGGATGCCAAGCAGGAGCGCGCCCTGGACGGCCCAGATCGCGGCGACCGACGACACCTGCGTGATCAGAGGCTTCACCATTCCCGCCAGCGTCACCTCGTGAGTGGCGCCGTAGTATTTGACGATCAGGCCCGTCAGGATCTTGTTGGCCACCCCGACCACAACCAGCGGCGCCAGGGCGATGGCGGGGTGGACCAGTTTCTCCTCAGCCATTGGTTCGGGCTCGTTCGTATGGCCCTCGCCATAGCCCTCTCCAGCCGCCGCGGCCACCCGCCGGCGCCACTGCAGGTAGGCCATGCCCACCGTGAGAATGAAGATCGCACCTATCGTTCCAAGAATTGGAGCGGCCCACGTATCCGTCTTGAAGAAAGTGGTGGGGATGATGTTCTGGATCTGCGGCGTTCCGGGCAACGCGTCCATGGTGAAGGTGAAGGCACCCAGGGCGATCGTGCCGGGGATGAGGCGCTTGGGGATGTCGCTTTGCCGGAACATCTCGGCCGCGAACGGATATACCGCGAAGACGACCACAAAGAGCGAAACGCCGCCGTAGGTCAGAACCGCGCCGACCAGCACGATCGAGAGCATCGCCCGCTCGCGCCCGACGACGCCGATGACCGCCGAGACGATCGACTTGGAGAAACCCGATAATTCGATGAGCTTGCCAAAGACCGCGCCGAGCAGGAAGACCGGGAAATACAGTTTCACGAAGCCGACCATCTTCTCCATGAAGATGCCGGTGAACACGGGCGGCACTGCCGCGGGATCCGTCACCAGTACGGCCAGCATCGCGGCGATCGGCGCGAAGAGGATAACGCTGAAGCCACGATAGGCGACGAACATCAGCAGGACGAGAGCAGCAAGGGTAATCAGGAAATCCATGCGCTTTACTCCAGCACTTCTCTTGTTATTTCCCCTGCACGGCGCAGTACCCGGACGCCGGAAACGTCGAACTCAGTATGATCCGGTATCCGTCGTCATCATGAGCCTGTCCGTCTCGAGCTCGCGAATGACGTTTTTTTCCTCCGCGATGATCTCCTCGAGAATGTCGCGGACCGAGAGGACGCCGATGACCTTGCGCTCCTCGCAGACGAGCAGATGACGAATGYGGTGCGTCTTCAACAAGGCGTGGCATCGCTCGACGGAATCGCCAGGCCTCGCAAAAACGATCGAACGGTCGGTCATGATCTCGTGGACAAGGCAGGCGCCCGCTGTTTTGCCCTCCAGTTCGACATCCCGAGCGTAGTCGCGCTCGGTGAGGATGCCCTTGAGCTCACCACGGTCGAGTACGACGACAGCCCCGACATTCTTGTCCCGCATCAGCGTAAGGGCGCTGAGAACTGTGTCGTTCGGTGCCACGCTGATGACGGCGGAGACCTCCGAACGCTTGGATTGCAGTAGCTCGTGCGCGGTCTTGTTGAGCGTTGGCATCTGCTCTCACCCCCACAATACAGCAAGCGACGAAATGCTATCGAAAGTATTCACGATACCTAACGCAGGTCGTCAGAAATCGTCGTCATACAATGGAGTTATTTCGTTKACCACCGGCCGAATCCAGTAAGTCATCACTCGTGCGAACAGGTCCGGATCAATCGCTGTGCAGCTCATCGCACGATTGGAGTTATAGCAGCTTCATGGCAGCGAGAACCTGTCCCTAGGGCCAATACGTCCGTGCCTCCCTGTGCGGTGCTGCCGAGGAGACGGTTGTTGCAGGCCCGCAGGCGCCCGGTCGTCCGCCACCCTCCGCGCCTGGGTGGTCACTGGCGACCAACGGCATGACACGCATTGACCGGAAAGGGCGAAGGGAGCAGCTTTCCGTCTGTCTACGCGAGCGTTTTCCGTACACGTTGTGGGGCGCAAGCCTCGGGAGGGTGTTACTAGGGCGATGCCATGCCCAGTCCATCGGGGTCACAGATCTGAGGGCTGGTTCGGCTATTTGATCAGTTTCGGGGCCTTCGCGAAGTGGATGTCAGCTTTGGTTATTATGAGACTTGGTATTCGAACTCGGAGCGTGTGAGGCCCAACCGGGGCCCCTTGAGTCACCCATGCCGGGGATGTACCGACCCGAACGCGGACCTTTCCGCCACCAAACGCAGCAAATGGCAAGCAACGTTCTGCATGGGCGAATGGTTGCCAACCAGAAGCAGTGCCTAGGCGACCTTCGGCGGCGTCATGTCTTTCAATGAGTGCCCTCAGCGTCGCCGACTGTCGCGAAGCATGATCACAGATACTACCGCAAGAACAATAATGAAGAAGCTAAGGAAGATGAAGATGTTGGCCCAGAACGGGAGCGACATCCAGAACTGCCTGAAAGTCACGAACGACATTGCAAAGAAGGTTGCGATCCCAACAAATGCTCCAACGCCAATCACCAGCAGCGCTGCCAGTCGCCAAAGCGGAATGCGCCGCACGTAATCACGGCTGCTTTCCCCGTCGCGGATGTCGTGTTCCGTTATTTTCATCAGCAGGAGTGTACCATGTCACTGCGCCTGACCGTGAGGCTCTGTAGTGGCCAAGAGCAAGTCGTCGATTGCCTTCTTGGGTTGCAGGAGTCCTTCACGGTTACTCTGAATCTGGCATGAAACGATCGGGACGATCGGGACGGACTGGTTGCGCATCACGGTGGGTCGGCCGGAAATCAAAACGATGCTGTACAGGCCGTTTCCGTGCAGGAGGCCCCCGATGCCGTCGAAGGCTATCGTAGGAGCCCCGTAGTCGAGGGCGGCAGGCCCCGAGGACTCCTCGGATTTGGTCAAAACCACCCCCTACCTTATCGGAATTTTGCCTGATCCTCCCGCACGGCTACCACAGTGTCGACGGTATTAAGCGCGAGGACCAAGGATCGCACGGACCGGATCAGTGTCCGGTGAAAACCAATGTCTGAATGGGCAGAACCAGTGCCTGGATCCTCAGGATCATCGCATGAACAAGCCCGACCGCATCGACCGCATGAAGGAGGACCTTTTTGACGGAGCTGGTGTCCTTCGCCTCGATGCGATCATGATTGCTAGAATAGGCGTTGACGATACAGCTGCTTCCTGGCGTCACCCCCTCGAGCCCATCGGGATAGAGCGGCTCGAGAAATGTCAGGATCGTGCCAGGCCTGGCGACCTGTTGTGCGTCAATCAACTGCTCGCCACCGCGAAACTGCCCGGCTGCGATAAAATCCTGCAGCGCGGTCACCACCATCGGAATGACGACCCAAGGCTTCGAGATGCAGACGGCCTCGGCAACCATCCCGACCTTCATGACCTGCGCCTCGATCTGGGAGAAGCCGGCCTGCAACGACGATCGTCCGGCCCCCTCGGGGATCAATACGCCGCCCGCGCGCATGTTCGGATTGACGAGGTCGCCAGCACGAAGCGCAAATTGTTCGACACGGCCGGTGAACCCGGCTCGGATCACCGTGTTCTCGATGTCGATCTGGGCCAAAGCCAGGGCCGCCTGAGCACTTTCCCTCTGCGCCGGCAGCAGCGTCGAGATCCGTATCTGGGCAGTATCATGTGCTGCGGTCGCCGAGTTCAAAGCGGCTTCTCTCCCGGCAACGCTGACCTCCAGCTTCTCGATCTCACGCTGCGCGACGACATTCGCGTTTCGTCGCACCAATTCCTGCTTGGTCCGCAACTCGTCCTGCGCCTGCTGGAGGTCGCTCCTCGCCTCCTGGATCTTGGATTCACTCGAGGCGAGCTCGGATCGGGCGACAACCAGGGCAGCGTCGGCCTCGGCAATCTTGCGGCGGGCGGTCTCGRCTGCCGCTTCCTGCTCACGGCTGTCCAGGCGGAAGATGGGGGTTCCTTTTTCGACCCTGCCGCTGAGCCCGACAAAGACCTCTGCGACCTTTCCTCTGTTCTCCGGCATGATCGGCACTGCCCTGAAGAACAGGGTCGCGTTCGTGGTCGAGGGGTGAAAGTAGAAGACCACCGTGATCAGCCCGACTGTCAACATCGCGCAGGCCGTGATGCCCCAGCGCAATTCGAACCAGACTGAGTAGAGCGTGATCTCCTTGCCAATGCGCCTGCCCTGCCAGTAACGGCGAAAAAGATAGTCGGGCAGGATCGTCAAAAGCGAGCAGAACATGAGCTCAAGCATGGCTCGGCTCCTTCTGCCGGGCATGGTGCCCCGGCTCGTGAACGACCGGCGTCTTCCGGGTATCGGGCGGGTCTGGTGGCTCGGTTGTTGCCCCGCCGCTGCGGCGGGGCGCCGAGCCTGCAATTCGCTCGAGAGCGTGAGCCATGCGGCCGAAGAGGCCGGAGAAGTCGGGCAACTCGATCAACGCCAGCAGAAGCCCGGCCACCCAGAACAGGTGGATATGGGTGAACAGCGCCAGAAGCCCGAGGACCGCGACAATTTCGAACTGGAGCTTATTGGACTTGTGCGCCATCCGCTCGGGCAACGTGTGCAGACGAAAGAAGATGATGCCAACCGTCAGGACCGCAACGACGAGGACCACCGCCATTGCGACCATGAGATAGTCGGTCTCTCCCGGTGCCGTGATGAAAGACGGCAAATGGTGCGAAGCAGCAGGATGAATGTTGGGCGACGACATGGCTTCCGCACCCGACCCTTGACGCTATCGCGACGGTATCCGTGTCAGGCGCGAAACGCCAGCCCGCACCCGATCACTTGAGAGTCACCTGGAACGCCTCGGTAAAGACGAKCTCGATCATGTCGCCGCGCTTCAGCTTCTGGAGATCGGCRGCGAGGACGGGATCCGCGACCGGCAGCGAMCGCCGKCCATCCGGMCCGTCGATCGTGGCAATYTTCTTGGCAGSRTCGAAGCCGTTGAAYTTYGCCGTCACGGTCGCGGTGCGGGTCACAAACCGKGAKGGSAGRTTCTGGAAAACCGCRTCMGACTTGCCTTCGGARTAMCGGATGCCGGGYTTGAGTCCCTTCTTGCCCCTGGTGACGGCCGCGATYGCCCCGTCGATCCGCYTGATTTCGAGGTTGTCTCCAACCTTGACCCTGGAGAGATCACCGAAAACCTCCGGCACCTCGACAAGCCAACGGTGGCCTCGCTGCTGCACGATTATGGTGTGATTGGCCCGGTCGACTGCCGCAAMCTTGACATTGAGCTCATCGATGGCCGCCGGGCCGACACCCGCGACAATGACCGTCTGCGCTCTGGCCGGCTGGCTGTCGGACCAGGACGCCACGCCGGCAAGCAGGGCGAAAGCAAGCGACCAGTGCTTCAATGTCGACATGTTGTGGCCTCCGGGTTGGCCCGCCTGGATCCCTCGTCGTTCGCCTCTGCGACCGCGGGGGGAAG
>NZ_JBFTRC010000115.1:0-16882 GCF_056399325.1 Allobosea sp. 01N443 | reverse complement strand
GCTGACGGGTTTCCGGAACCTGCCGCGCCTGCGCAAGCAATGGCAGCGGCGCAAGGCTCGCAAAGAGCATCAAGGCGGCCGGCAAGGCAGTTCTTCCGAAACGGACCGGCATGATCCCGCGCTTCATTCCTGTCTCCACGCTGAAACAAAACACCGCTGGCGGCGTTCCAAGTCTTCCAATACGAACCATTCCCGGGAAATCTCTTCGCCCGCGACGCCACTGGCGCCATCCGGATCATCGACCGGGTCAGTCGAGCAAAGATCCGCGAAGGAGCTGGTCCCTTGAGTCTGATACGTCTTGTTTATGCCAGCCGGAGTCGCCTCGTCGAGGCCAATCGCAGTGAGGAGGTTGGCAGGATGATCGCCAGCGCCCAGCGGCTGAACGTACAGAACGAGGTGACGGGATTTCTCCTGGTGACGCCCGGGGCCTTCGCGCAGGTGCTCGAAGGCGAGGCGCATAATGTCGCGGAGACATATGGCCGGATCGTGGTCGATCCACGCCATACCGGGATCCGCCTGCTGGCCGAAGAGCAGATTGCGGCCCGGAGCTTCCAGAACTGGTCGATGGGCCTCGCCGAACATGACGAGACCACGCACTTCATCTTCGGTCTCTACGGTGTCACGCCAGAGGCCGATCTCCAGGTCCAGCCTGCCGACGTGCTGCTGGATCTCGCTGGCGAGCTTGCCCGCCAGCGAGCATAGGGCCAAGCCTCACTTGTCCTGAAGCAGGATCTTGTACTTTTCGATCTCGCCCGGAACCATCGCGCCGACATGGGCAGGCGTGAGTTCGTTCTCGGCTGGCAGCACGGACGAAAGCTCCTTGAATCGAGCTTGCAGGTTCGGACTCGCAAGCGCGGTCCGCAAAGCCTGATTCAGCTTGGTGACGATCGGTTCAGGCAGGCTTTTTGGGCCGAAGAGCGCATTCCAGCCCTGGGCCTCGAAAGCCGGCAGCCCGGCCTCCCTGGAGGTTGGCACATCCGGAAGRCTGTCGAGCCGGCTCGGTGTCGCGACCACGAGCGCCTTGACCTTGGCTCCCTGCACCGCGCCCGAGAGCGAGGTTGCAGCATCGCAGACGCCGTCGATCTGCCCGCCCATCAGGTCGTTCAAAGCCGGTCCTGCGCCCCGATAACTGACGAGCGCAACCTCGACACCAGCCGCCTTGATGAAGTTCCGGCAGATCAGATAATTCGACGAGCCGACACCAGCATGCCCGAGACTGACCTTGCCGGGGTTCTTCTTGGCATAGTCGACGAACTCCATCAGGTTCTTGGCCGGAAAATCGAGCTTGAGCGCGATCATCGGCGATGTCTTGGCGACGAGGCCGATCGGCGCGAAATCGGCCTGGGTGTATTTCAGATCCGGATAGATCGAATAGGACGCAGCATTGGTTCCGCTATTGCCGATGACGATAGTGTAGCCATCGGGATCGGCCTTGGCGGCGCGCGTCAGGGCCGTCGCGCCCCCCGCCCCTGCCATGTTCTCCATGACGATGCGCTGGCCGAGCACCCGCCCCATCTCGTCGCCGACCAGCCGTGCGATCACGTCGGAGGAGCCCCCGGCTGCGAATGGCACGATCATGGTGATCGGCTTGTTGGGATAGCCGTCCTGCGCCAGGGCGGGAGCCGCCAGCGCCAACATCGCCGTCAGCGCCAGCCGCCGCGTGGTCAATAGTCTTGAAATCATCAGTCTCTCCCTCCGGGGCCGCCTCTTGCGGGCGGTTTTCGCTGGAAAGCTTGACCATTGCGCTTTGTGGCGCACAAGCGGCGTTTCGAGCAATAATCTTCGGCATCAGTTGCCGATCCAGCGCCTACTGACGCGAAACGCGATGCCCCGCCTGTCACCGCGAACGCAGCTCTGGGCCTCCCGCGCTTGATGGCCGTCCGCTCCGGGCCGGTCGATGTCATCCGCGCCCCGCGCGAGCCTTCATTTCCACCACCAATGGCGGTCGAGAACCCCGTCGGACTGTGTCCATACGTCATCGCAGAGGCCGACATCCGGGTCGCGCGCCTCCCCGGCCCCTTCGCAAAAGAAAAGGCGGCCTTGCGGCCGCCTTTCAAATCTCCGGGGAAGCAGCCTTGCTCAGGCGGCTTCGTCGTCAGCCGTGAAGACCGGGCCGGAATCCTTGCCCTTGGCATCGACATCGCGATCGACGAACTCGATCACGGCGAGCGGGGCGTTGTCGCCGAAGCGGAAGCCGGCCTTCATGATGCGCAGATAGCCGCCATTGCGCTCCTTGTAGYGCGGGCCGAGGACCGCGAAGAGCTTGCCGACGAGTGCGACATCCTTGATCTGGGCGATCGCCTGACGGCGGGCGTGCAGGTCGCCGCGCTTGGCGAGGGTCACCAGCTTCTCGACGACCGGACGCAGGTCCTTGGCCTTCGGCAGCGTGGTGGTGATCTGCTCATGCTTGATCAGGGCCTGGGACATGTTGGCGAACATCGCCTTGCGATGCTCAACCGAGCGGTTGAAACGACGACCGCGGAAACCGTGACGCATTTGGCTCTCCTGTGATTACGGCCGCCGTGCCACGGTACGGCCGTTCATTATGCTCCGGCGCTCACGCACCGTGCGGGAAACAGGCGCGGAGGCAAGCTCCGCGCCGGCGGGATCAGTAATGCTCTTCGAAGCGCTTCGCCAGCTCTTCGATGTTCTCCGGCGGCCAGCCGGTCACGTCCATGCCGAGATGGAGGCCCATGGTCGCGAGCACTTCCTTGATCTCGTTCAGCGACTTGCGGCCGAAGTTCGGGGTACGAAGCATCTCGCCCTCCGACTTCTGGATCAGGTCGCCGATATAGACGATGTTGTCGTTCTTCAGGCAGTTCGCCGAACGCACCGAAAGCTCGAGCTCGTCGACCTTCTTGAGCAGCGCCGGGTTGAAGGGCAGCTGCGGCGCGGTCGAGACGGCCTCTTCCTTGCGCGGCTCCTCGAAGGTGATGAAGACGGCAAGCTGGTCCTGCAGGATGCGGGCGGCGAGCGCCAGCGCGTCCTCGGGAGTGACCGAGCCGTTGGTCTCGATCTGAAGGGTCAGCATGTCGCGGTCGAGATTCTGGCCCTCACGGGTGTTCTCGACGCGATAGGAGACCTTCTTGACMGGCGAGTAGAGGCTGTCGACCGGGATCAGGCCGATCGGTGCATCCTCGGGACGGTTCTGCTCGGACGGGACATAGCCCTTGCCGGTATTGACCGTGAACTCCATGCGGATCTCGGCACCCTCGTCCAGCGTGCAGAGCACGAGCTCGGGGTTCAGGATCGACACGTCGCCGACGGTGTTGATGTCACCGGCGGTGACGGTGCCCGGGCCGGACTTGCGCAGGGTCATGCGCTTGGGGCCCTCGCCCTGCATCTTGACGGCGATCGCCTTGATGTTGAGGACGATGTCGGTGACGTCCTCGCGAACGCCGGGAATCGACGAGAACTCATGCAGCACGCCGTCGATCTGGACGGCGGTGACCGCAGCGCCCTGAAGCGAGGAGAGCAGCACGCGCCGCAGCGCGTTGCCGAGCGTCATGCCGAAGCCGCGCTCGAGCGGACGAGCGATCACGGTAGCATGGCGCTTGGGGTCGTCTCCGACCTTGATTTCGAGCTTGTTCGGCTTGGACAAATCCTGCCAGTTCTTGCTGATCACGACCGCACTCCTGGTGCTTCATCTCTCGGCGGCGACGGGCCGCCCCGTACCGGCGCTCGCCAGTGCGAGCGCCGCAATCCAATCCGGGCGTCAGACGCGACGGCGCWTGCGCGGCCGGCAGCCATTGTGCGGGATCGGCGTCACGTCGCGGATCGAGGTCACGGTGAAGCCGGCGGCCTGGAGGGCGCGCAGAGCCGATTCACGACCCGAACCTGGGCCCGTGACCTCGACTTCGAGGGTGCGCATGCCGTGCTCGGCAGCCTTGCGGGCCGCATCCTCGGCCGCGACCTGGGCGGCATAGGGGGTCGACTTGCGCGAACCCTTGAAGCCCATGGTGCCGGCGGACGACCACGAGATCGTGTTGCCCTGGGCGTCGGTGATGGTGATCATGGTGTTGTTGAACGAGGCGTTCACATGCGCGACGCCAGAAACGATGTTCTTGCGTTCACGACGACGAACGCGCTGGGCTTCCTTGGCCATAGTCTCTTTCTTTCATCCTTCGAGCGCGCCCGTCATGCCAGGCGCTGGGGATGTCGCCTGCCCTTGAGCGGGTCAGGCGACGCATAGACAGCGGGCCGGATGACCGGCCCGCCGAAACTCACTTCTTCTTGCCGGCGATCGGCTTGGCCTTGCCCTTGCGGGTGCGCGCATTGGTATGCGTGCGCTGGCCACGGACCGGCAGCGAGCGACGATGACGCAGACCGCGATAGCAGCCGAGATCCATCAGGCGCTTGATGTTCATCGAGACTTCACGACGCAGGTCGCCCTCGACCAGATAGTCGCGGTCGATCGTCTCACGGATCTGAAGCACCTCGGCGTCGGTCAGCTGGTTGACGCGACGCTCGTCGGCGATGCCGACCTTCTGGCAGATTTCCTTGGCCTTCTGGGCACCGATGCCGTGGATATACTGCAAGCCGATGACGACGCGCTTGCCGGTCGGAATGTTAACGCCCGCGATACGAGCCATGGTCTCTTCTCCATTGTCGGCCGAGGCGCCCGATGGCTGCCCGGCAGTGAAAACCTACCCGCGTCCGGTGGAGGCCGGCCCCTGCGAGCGTTGAATCGGCTCCATGCGAGAACGCGACGTCGCCCCTCCTCGCGAAGGTAACGGCATCGCCACATGCAACCGGATGAGGGTCGTTAGTCGGTCGAAGCTCTTGAGTCAACCCGCCGAACTCAAGAATCATGCCAGCTTCCTCGAAGCTGCTCTTACTCGGCCGGCAGGCGGCGTTACGGCTCAGCCCAGCTCGAGCGGACTGCGCCCCGCCCGACTGAAATCGATTTTGCACCTGCCGCAAGCGCGTTCCGGGCTTCGTTGATCGGGGCGGCATACGCCCTCTTCCAAACAGAAATCCCCGGCGCGACGAGAACCGTCTCCGCCGGGGCTGATATCGCTGACGACAGCAAGGTCAGAAGCACGAGCCCGATGCCGAACCCGTGCCCGCGCATTGCTAAGCGCCGAGTGCCTTGCAGATCGCGCCCGTCACCTCGTCGATCGGCTTCATGCCGTCGATCGCAGTGAGCTGGCCACGCTTCGCATAATAGGGCGAAACCACCGCGGTATCGCGGTTATACGCTTCGAGCCGGGTCTTGAAGACCACCGGATCGTCATCCTTGCGCACCGGTTGCCCGGCCGCCTTCGCCTCTTCGGCACGACGGATGATCCGGTCGACGAGCTTGTCCTGATCGACCGTGAGCTCAAGGACCGCGTCGAGCTTCAGCCCCTTCTGCGCCAGCATGGCGTCGAGCGCCTCGGCCTGGGCCAACGTGCGCGGAAAGCCGTCGAGGATGAAGCCCCGCTTCGCGTCCGGCTCCTCGATGCGATCGGCAACGATCCCGATGACGATATCGTCCGAGACCAGTCCGCCGGCATCCATCACCGCCTTGGCCTTGAGCCCCACCGGCGTCCCGGCCGCAACCGCGGCCCGGAGCATGTCGCCGGTCGAGAGCTGCGGAATGCCATGCTTCTCGACGATACGGGTTGCCTGAGTACCCTTGCCCGCCCCCGGCGGCCCCAGGAAGATCAATCGCATCAGCGCCTCGCCCCTCGCAACTTCGCCTTCTTGACCAGCCCCTCATACTGGTGGGCCAGCAGATGCCCGTGAACCTGCGCCACGGTATCCATGGTTGTCGTCACCACGATGAGCAGCGAGGTGCCGCCCAGGAGGATGATCGGAATCTGGGCATACGTGATCATGAACTCGGGGATAAGGCAGACAATAGTCAGATAGCCTGCGCCGAGAACGGTGATCCGGGTCAGCACGCGGTCGATATGCTCGGCGGTGCGCTCGCCCGGGCGGATGCCCGGCATGAAGCCGCCATGCTTCTTCAGATTGTCCGCCGTCTCGACCGGATTGAACACGATGGCGGTGTAGAAGAAGCAGAAAAAGATGATCAGCGCGGCGTAGAGGATCATGAACAGCGGCCGGCCATGCGCCAGATAGGTCGCCACCGTTGACAGCATGCCGGTGCCGCCCGAGGCCTGCGAGAAGCTGGCGATCGTCGTCGGCAGCAGCAGCAGCGAGGAGGCGAAGATCGGCGGGATGACGCCCGACGTGTTGAGCTTCAGCGGCAGGAACGAGGTCTGGCCCTCATACATGCGGTTGCCGACCTGGCGCTTGGGATAGTTGATCAGCAGGCGGCGCTGGGCCCGCTCCATGAACACGCAGAAGGCGATGACGCAGATGGCCATGACCAGGATCAGCAGCAGCAGGCCGGTCGAAATCGCGCCCTGACGGCCAAGCTCGAGGGTCTGGGCGAGCTGCGACGGGAACTCCGCGATGATGCCCGAGAAGATGATCATCGAGGTGCCGTTGCCGATGCCGCGGCTGGTGATCTGTTCACCGAGCCAGAGCAGGAACATCGTACCGCCGACCAGCGTGATCGTCGTCGAGAGCAGGAAGAACGGGCCGGGCTCGAGCACCAGATTGCCGGACCCCTGCAGGCCGACACCGATGCCGTAGGCCTGGAACACCGCCAGCACGAGGGTCAAGTAGCGGGTGTACTGGTTCAGGACCTTGCGGCCCTGCTCGCCTTCCTTCTTCAGCGCCTCGAAGGTCGGCACCACGCTCGACAGGAGCTGGATGATGATCGAGGCCGAGATATAGGGCATGATCGCGAGCGCAAAGATCGCCAGTCGCCCGACGGCACCGCCCGAAAACATGTTGAACAGGCCGAGCACGCCGGTCTGCGACTGTTTGAACAGGTCGGCAACGGCGTCGGGGTTCATGCCGGGCAGCGGGATATAGGTACCGAGCCGGTAGACGATGAGCGCCCCCAGCGTGAACCAGATCCGCTTCTTGAGCTCGTCCGCCTTCGCGAGCGCGCCGAAATTCAGGTTTGCCGCAAGCTGTTCAGCCGCCGATGCCATGCGTCCGGTCCTTGATCGGAATAAACGTCAAACAGTCGAACGGCGGCCTAGGCTTCTGGCCTGGCCGCCGTTCGCAATCGCTCATGTAAGCGTCGCTGTCACGCCTGTGAAGCAGCAGCCGCCAGGATCTTGACCGAGCCGCCAGCCTTTTCGATGGCCTCGACCGCCGACTTCGACGCGCCTGCCACTTCGAAGGCAAGCTTCGTCTTCAGTTCACCGACGCCGAGGATCTTGACGCCGTCGGGGGCCGCCTTCGAGATCACGCCGGCCGCAACCAGCGCCTCGATGGTGACGACGCCCTTGCCGTCGARCTTGCCGGCCTCGACCGCCTGCTGGATCCGACCGAGATTGACCTCGTTCAGTTCCTTGGCGAAGAGGTTGTGGAAGCCGCGCTTCGGCAGGCGACGATAAAGCGGCATCTGACCGCCTTCGAAGCCCTTGACCGCCACGCCGGCACGGGCCTTCTGACCCTTGACGCCGCGTCCACCAGTCTTGCCCTTGCCGGAGCCGATACCACGGCCGACACGGATGCGGGACTTGTGGGCGCCTTCGTTGTCACGAATGTCTGTGAGTTTCATCGGACAATCCCCCTCACTTCGCGTCGACGACGCGGACGAGGTGCTTGACCTTCTCGATCATGCCACGGACGGAAGCGGTGTCCTGCAGGGTCGATTGGCGGCGGATCTTGTTCAGGCCGAGACCGATCAGGGTCTGGCGCTGCGAGGCCTCACGGCGGATCGGGCTACCGATCTGCTCGACGACCACGGTCTTTTCAGCTTTTGCCATGGTGCAGCCCTCACGCTTCGGCCGCGGCGTCGGTGCCGGCGTCGCGACGACGCGACTGCAGGGCCGAAACCTTCAGGCTGCGGCGCGCGGCGACGCCACGCGGGCTGTCCTCGTTCTTGAGCGCCGAGAAGGTGGCGCGCACGAGGTTGTAGGGGTTCGACGAACCGAGCGACTTCGACACGACATCCTGCATGCCAACCGCCTCGAAGACGGCGCGCATCGGACCACCGGCGATGATGCCGGTACCGGCCGGAGCTGCACGCAGCACGACGCGACCGGCGCCGTGGCGGCCCTGGACGTCGTGATGGAGCGTGCGGCCTTCGCGCAGCGGAATGCGGACCAGCCCGCGCTTGGCGGCTTCAGTCGCCTTGCGGATGGCTTCCGGCACTTCGCGAGCCTTGCCATGGCCGAAGCCGACGCGGCCCTTCTGGTCACCGACGACGACGAGGGCAGCAAAGCCGAAACGACGGCCGCCCTTCACCACCTTGGCGACGCGATTGATGTGGACCAGACGATCCACGAATTCCGAATCGCGCTCTTCGCGATCCTGACGGTCACGAGGTTCTCTCGCCATGTCATCCTCTTACTTGCGCGGACGCTGCCTGATGCAGCGCCGCTCGCTCGAGCATCCCGGATGGGATGTCAGAAGTTCAGTCCGGCCTCGCGGGCCGCATCGGCAAGCGCCTTGACGCGACCATGATACATGTAGGAGCCGCGATCGAAGACCACGTCCTTCACGCCGGCCTTGACCGCACGCTCGGCAACCAACTTGCCGATCGTGGCCGCAGCCTCGACATTCGCGCCCGACTTGATGTCGCCGCGGATGTCCTTGTCCAGGCTCGAGGCCGACGCGAGGGTGATGCCCTTCGCGTCGTCGATGACCTGGGCATAGATCTGCTTGCCGGTGCGATGCACCGACAGGCGAGCGCGGCCATTGGCGACCGCCTTGATGGCGCGACGGACACGGGCCCGGCGGCGCGCAGTGTTTTCTGTCTGCTTGCTCATGGCTCGCGTCCTTACTTCTTCTTCCCTTCCTTGCGGAAGATGAATTCGCCGGCGTACTTGACGCCCTTGCCCTTGTAGGGCTCGGGACCGCGATAGTCGCGGATTTCAGCGGCGGTCTGGCCGACCACCTGCTTGTCGATGCCGGTGATGACGATTTCAGTCGGCTTCGGCGTGACGATCGCGACCCCGGCCGGGATCGCATAGTCGATGTCGTGGCTGTAGCCGAGCGACAGCTTGAGCACCTTGCCGGTGACGGCGGCCTTGTAGCCGACGCCGTTGATCTCAAGCTTCTTCTCGAAGCCGTTGGTGACGCCCGTCACCAGATTGGCGACGCGAGCCCGGGACGTGCCCCAGAGCGAGCGCGCACGCTTGCTCTGCGAGCGCGGCTGAACGGCGATGGCGCCGTTCTCGAGCGCAACCGAGACATCATCGGGCACGGAGAAGGAGAGTTCCCCCTTCGAGCCCTTGATGCTCACGAGCTGGCCGGACACGTTGGCGGTTACGCCAGCGGGAACCGGAACAGGCTTTTTACCGATACGAGACATTGGATTTCTCCTGATGAGCGGCGCAGAAGGTCAGAAGACCTTGCAAAGCACTTCGCCGCCCACGTTCTGCTCGCGGGCAAGATGATCGGGCATCACGCCCTTCGGCGTGGAGACGATGGTCACGCCGAGGCCGTCGGCCACGCGCGGCATCGTGTCCACCGAAGAGTAGACGCGGCGGCCGGGCTTCGAGACCCGAGAGATGGCACGGATGACCGGCTGTCCCTCATGGTACTTCAGCTCGATGTCGAACTCGGTCCGGCCATTGCCGAACTCGGTCGTGGAATAGCCGCGGATGTAACCCTCGGCCTGAAGCACGTCGAGCACGCGGGCACGCAGCTTCGAGCCCGGGGTGGTCACGCGCGACTTGCGCCGCATCTGCGCATTGCGGATGCGGGTCAGCATATCGCCAAGCGGATCAATGATCGCCATGATGCGTCCTCCTCACCAGCTCGACTTGACGAGGCCGGGAACCAGCCCCTTGTTGCCGAGCTCGCGCAGAGCAACGCGCGACATCTTCAGCTTGCGATACACGGCGCGCGGACGGCCGGTCACTTCGCAGCGGTTGCGCACCCGGTTTGCAGCCGAGTTGCGCGGCAGTTCAGCCAGCTTGAGGCGAGCAAGGAAGCGCTCGTCCATGGACTGGCTCTCGTCATTCGCGATCGCGAGAAGACGCGCCCGCTTGCCCGCGTACTTCTTCACGAGCTGCCTGCGGTGTTCGTTCTTCTCGACGGAGCTTTTCTTAGCCATCGATCTCTCCTGGTTTCCGCGTATGAGCGGTAAGGCTCACTGCCGGAACGGGAAGTTGAAGTGCTTGAGCAGAGCGCGCGCTTCGTCGTCCGACTTCGCAGTCGTGCAGACGATCACGTCCATGCCCCAGACCTGGTCGACCTTGTCGTAGTTGATCTCAGGGAACACGATGTGCTCCTTGATGCCGAGCGCGAAATTGCCGCGCCCGTCGAACGACTTCGGGTTGAGACCACGGAAGTCGCGCACGCGCGGCAAGGCGATGGTGACGAGCCGGTCGACGAACTCGAACATCTTGGTCTTGCGCAGCGTGACCTTGCAGCCAACCGCCATGTTCTCGCGCAGCTTGAAGCCGGCGATGGCGAGGCGGGACTTGGTGATGACCGGCCTCTGACCGGCGATCATGGCGAGGTCGCCAGCTGCACTGTCGACCTTTTTACGGTCGGCAGTCGCTTCGCCCACGCCCATGTTGATGACGACCTTCTCGATCGTCGGGACTTCCATCACGTTCTTGTAGCCGAACTCGGCGATCATCGCCGGACGAACGACGTCCTCGTAATGCTTCTTCATGCGCGGCGTGAGAGCCGCCTGCTGATTCTCAGCCATCGATCAGATCTCCCGAACGCTTGGCGAAACGCACCTTGCGGCCGTCATCGAGCACCTTGAAACCGACGCGGGTCGGCTTGCCGTCCTTGGGATCGGCGACGGCCAGGTTCGACAGATCGATCGTGGCCTCCTTGCTGATGATGCCACCCTCGGACTGTGCCGAGGCCTTGGTGTGCTTCTTCACGAGGTTGACGCCACGCACCACGGCGCGGGCATCCTTCGGCAGCACCTGGAGCACTTCGCCGGCCTTGCCCTTGTCACGGCCGGCCAACACGACGACCTTGTCGCCCTTCTTGATCTTCGCAGCCATTACAGCACCTCTGGCGCAAGCGAGATGATCTTCATGTGGTTCTTGGCGCGAAGTTCGCGCGGAACCGGTCCGAAGATACGGGTGCCCACCGGCTCCTTCTGGTTGTTGATCAGCACGGCCGCATTGCGGTCGAAACGAATCACCGAACCATCGGCGCGCTTCACGTCCTTAGCGGTCCGAACGACGACCGCCTTCATGACGTCGCCCTTCTTCACGCGGCCGCGGGGAATGGCTTCCTTGATCGAAACGACGATAATATCACCGACACCGGCGTATTTCCGCTTCGACCCGCCGAGAACCTTGATGCACATCACACGACGGGCGCCGGAGTTATCCGCGACCTCGAGATTCGTCTGCACCTGGATCATGGCCTTGATCCTTCCAAACTGTATCAGCGCGGTTTCCGGGCGCGGCGTCAGCGCCGACCCGGACTACGACTGACGGGGGTCGATCGCCCCCTGGCCTCAATAAAGTGACTTACGCCTTAGGAGCGTTGTCGAGCACAACCCAGCTTTTCAGCTTGGAAATGGGCTTGGATTCCTCAATCCAGACCGAATCCCCAACCTTGAACGTCTGCGCCTCATCGTGGGCGTGATAGTTCTTGGTCCGGCGAACAGTCTTCTTGAGGAGCGGGTGCGTATAACGCCGCTCGACCTTCACCACAACAGTTTTGTTCTGCTTGTYGCTAACGACGACGCCCTGCAGCACGCGCTTCGGCATTGTCCTACTCCTCAGGCGCTCGCCGCAACGGTCTTCGACCGCTGCAGCGTCTTGATGCGAGCGATATCCTTGCGCACCTCAGTCACCCGAGCGGTATTCTCGAGCTGGCCGGTAGCGCGTTGGAAACGCAGGTTAAACTGCTCCTTCTTCAGCTTCAGGAGTTCGTCCTGGAGCTGGTCGACACTCATCACCTTGAGATCGGACAGGCGTTGCGTAGCTTTCATGTCGCCCTCCTTACTCGGCGATGCGCTGGATGAAGCGGGTCTTGATCGGCAGCTTGGCGGCGCCGAGACGAAGCGCCTCGCGCGCCGTCTCCTCTTCCACCCCGTCGATCTCGAACATGATTCGCCCAGGCTTGACCTTGGCTGCCCAGAATTCAGGCGCGCCCTTGCCCTTGCCCATGCGGACTTCGGTCGGCTTCTTCGAAACTGGCACGTCCGGGAAGATCCGGATCCAGACGCGGCCAGCACGCTTCATGGCGCGAGTGATCGCACGACGGGCAGCTTCGATCTGACGGGCCGTGACGCGCTCAGGCATCAGGGCCTTCAGACCGAACTGGCCGAAATTGAGGTCCGTGCCGCCCTTGGCAACGCCTGAGATGCGTCCCTTGAACTGCTTGCGGAACTTGGTTCGCTTTGGTTGCAACATGGCTCTTCTCGATCAGCCTTACGCAGCCTGCTCGCGACGATCGCGACCGCCGGAGCGACCACCTTCGTCAGAGAGACGCTTGTCCTGGGCCATCGGGTCGTGTTCGAGGATCTCGCCCTTGAAGATCCAGACCTTGATGCCGCACGTGCCGTAGGTGGTGAAGGCGGTGCCGACACCGTAATCCACATCGGCGCGCAGCGTGTGCAGCGGCACGCGGCCTTCGCGGTACCATTCCAGGCGCGCGATTTCCGCGCCGCCGAGACGGCCCGAGCAGTTGATGCGGATGCCCTCGGCGCCCAGACGCATGGCCGACTGAACGGCCCGCTTCATGGCGCGACGGAACGCGACGCGACGCTCGAGCTGCTGAGCGATGGAGTCGGCCACCAGGGTGGCGTCGATCTCGGGCTTGCGGACCTCGACGATGTTGATCGTCACATCGGCCTTGGTCAGCTTCGAGACTTCCTTGCGCAGCTTCTCGATATCGGCGCCCTTCTTGCCGATCACCACGCCCGGACGAGCCGAGTGGATGGTGACGCGGCACTTCTTGTGCGGGCGCTCGATGATGATCTTGGAGACCGCCGCCTGCTTCAGCAGCTTCATCAGCGCGGCGCGGATCTTCATGTCTTCGTGCAGCAGCTGACCGTACTCACCCTTCTGCGCGAACCAGCGCGAGTCCCAGGTGCGGTTGATGCCGAGGCGAAGGCCGATCGGATTGATTTTCTGACCCATCGTTCTCTCCTCAGGCCTTGGCCGCCTGGACTTCGCGCACCACGATCGTGATGTTCGCGAAGGGCTTCATGATCCGGGCTCCACGGCCGCGGGCGCGGGCATGGAAGCGCTTCATGACCAGGGCCTTGCCGACGAAAGCCTGCGCAACGACGAGATCGTCGACGTCGAGATCATGATTGTTCTCGGCGTTGGCGATGGCGCTCTGCAGACACTTGCGAACGTCGAGCGAGATCCGCTTACGCGAGAACTCGAGATCGGCGAGCGCGGTCGAGACCTTCTTGCCACGGATGAGCTGAGCGACGAGGTTCAGCTTCTGCGGGCTGACGCGAAGGTTGCGGGCAACCGCAACGGCTTCGTTCTCCGGCAGCGCACGGGGGGCGGATGGCTTACCCATGGCTTACTTCCTCTTCGCCTTMTTGTCGGCAGCGTGGCCGTGGAAGGTGCGCGTCGGCGAGAACTCGCCGAACTTGTGGCCCACCATTTCCTCGGACACGTTCACCGGCACATGCTTGTGACCGTTGTAGACGCCGAACGTCAGACCGACGAACTGCGGAAGGATCGTGGAGCGGCGGCTCCAGATCTTGATCACCTCGGCCCGGCTCGCCGAACGGGCGACCTCGGCCTTTTTCAGAAGGTATCCGTCGACAAACGGACCTTTCCAAATCGAACGCGCCATGACGGACCTCAGTTCTTCTTCTTGCGGGCGTGACGGCTCGACACGATGAACGTATCGGTCCGCTTATTCGAGCGGGTCTTCTTGCCCTTGGTCGGCAGTCCCCACGGCGTGACCGGGTGACGACCGCCCGAGGTACGACCCTCACCACCACCATGCGGGTGGTCGACCGGGTTCATCGAGACGCCGCGGTTATGCGGACGACGGCCGAGCCAGCGCGAGCGACCGGCCTTGCCCATGTTGGTGTTCATGTGGTCGGGGTTCGAAACCGCGCCCACCGTAGCATAGCACAGGCCGCTGATCAGGCGCTGTTCGCCCGAGTTCAGGCGGACGATGACATAGCCCTGGTCGCGACCGACGATCTGGGCGTAGTTGCCTGCAGACCGCGCCAGCGCCCCACCCTTGCCGATCTTGAGCTCGACATTGTGGACGATGGTGCCGATCGGCATCGCGCCCATCGGCGAAGCATTGCCGGGCTTGATGTCGACCTGGTCGCCGGAGATCACGCTGTCGCCGACCGCCAGGCGCTGCGGCGCCAGGATGTAGGCCTGCTCGCCATCAGCGTACTTGAGCAGCGCGATGAAGGCGGTGCGGTTCGGATCATACTCGATCCGCTCCACGGTCGCCGCCACGCCCGGCTTGCCGCGACGCTTGAAGTCGACGATCCGGTAGCTCTGCTTATGTCCACCGCCACGGAAACGAACCGTGATGCGGCCGAGATTGTTGCGCCCACCCTTCGAGGACTTACCCTCGGTGAGAGCCTTGACCGGCTTGCCCTTGTAGAGCTCGCTGCGGTCGACGATCACGAGCTGGCGAAGGCTCGGCGTGATCGGCTTGAAACTTTTCAAAGCCATGATGACGATCCTTCCTCAGAGGCCCGTGGTCACGTCGATCGAGTGACCTTCTTCGAGGGTCACTACGGCCTTCTTGACGTCCGAACGCTGTCCGAGCCGGCCCCGGAAGACCTTGACCTTGCCTTCGGTGACGAGCGTGTTGACGCTCTTCACCTTGACATCGAACAACTTCTCGATAGCCGCCTTGATCTGCGGCTTGGTCGCGGTCTTCGCGACCTTGAAGACGACTTTGTTATGCTCGGAGAGCATGGTCGCCTTTTCGGTGATCACCGGGCCACGAATGACATCGTAGTGGCGCGGATCCAGGTTCTTTGCAGACTGGCTCATTTGAAGCGCGCCTCCAGCGCATCGACAGCCGAGCGCGTCAGCACAAGCTTATCGCGACGCAGGATGTCGTAGACGTTGATGCCCTGAACCGGCAGGACGTCGACGTTCGGGATCGAACGCGCGGCCAGGCCGAAGTTCACATCGATCTCGGCGCCGCCGATCACCAGCGCGCTGGACAGATCCAGCTTGCCGAAGTGACCGAGCAGGACCTTGGTCTTCGGCTCGGCGAGCGTGACGTCGTCGATGATGATCAGGCCGGCGTCCTTGGCCTTGGCCGAGAGCGCATGGCGCAGAGCCAGGGCACGGACCTTCTTCGGCAGATCATGCGCATGATCACGCACGATCGGACCGAAGGCCTTGCCGCCGCCGCGGAACTGCGGAGCCGAAGCTGCACCGTGACGAGCGCCACCGGTGCCCTTCTGCTTGTAGATCTTCTTGCGGGTGCGATCGACTTCCGAACGCCCCTTGGACTTGTGGGTCCCGGCGCGACGCTTGGCGAGCTGGTAGCGCACCATGCGGGCGAGAAGATCGGCGCGCGGCTCAAGACCGAAGATCGAGTCCGAAAGCTCGACCGAGCCGGCATTGCCGCCCTCGAGAGTGGTGATATCGAGCTTCATCACGCGTTCTCCTCAACTGCTTCAGCCGCAGGAGCCTGCGTGGTTTCGCCAGCAACCTTGAACTTGCCAGGAAGCGGCGCATCCTTCGGCAGGGCGCGCTTGACGGCGTCGCGGACGTGGATCCAGCCGCCGGCAACGCCGGGAACGGCGCCCTCGACCAGGATCAGGCCGCGCTCGGCGTCCGTCTGGACGACGCGCAGGTTCTGCGTGGTCACGCGCTCGGCACCGAGATGGCCCGGCATCTTCTTGTTCTTGAAGGTCTTGCCGGGGTCCTGACGACCACCGGTCGAACCGATCGAACGATGCGAGACCGAGACACCGTGCGTGGCCCGCAGACCGCCGAAGTTCCAGCGCTTCATACCGCCGGCAAAACCCTTACCGGTGGTGGTGCCGCTGACATCGACGAACTGGCCGACGACGAAGTGATCGGCAGTCAGCTCGGCGCCGACGGGGATCAACGCATCGTTGCTGACGCGGAACTCCACGACCTGGCGCTTGGGCTCGACCTTGGCCACGGCAAAATGACCGCGCTCAGCCTTCGAGACGTTCTTGACCTTGGCCAAGCCCGACCCGAGCTGAACGGCGACATAGCCGTTCTTCTCGATCGTGCGATGCGCGACAACCTGACAGCTGTCGAGCTTCAGCACGGTGACTGGGATGTGTTCACCGGCATCCGTGAAGATGCGGGTCATCCCGACTTTCTGTGCAATCACACCGGAACGCATCGGTGCATACCTTCTCTTGGGGTCATGTCCATCCGGGGTATCCGGAAACAGAGGACCCGACGATGGATCAGAGCTTGATTTCGACGTCGACGCCGGCGGCGAGATCGAGCTTCATGAGGGCGTCGACCGTCTGGGGGGTCGGATCGACGATGTCCAGGACCCGCTTGTGGGTCCGCATTTCGAACTGCTCGCGCGACTTCTTGTCGATGTGGGGCGAGCGGTTGACCGTGAACTTCTCGATAAGCGTCGGCAGCGGGATGGGCCCGCGAACCTGGGCGCCTGTCCGCTTCGCGGTCGACACGATCTCGCGCGTGGAGGCGTCGAGGATGCGGTGGTCGAACGCCTTGAGGCGGATCCGGATGTTCTGACCGTTCATGGTCTTGTTCTCTCCGTGACGTGAAAAGGCAAAGGCCCTTGGAAGGGCCTTCGCCCTCACGAAAACGCGTTACGCGATGATGCTGGCGACGACGCCGGCGCCGACGGTCCTGCCGCCTTCGCGGATGGCGAAGCGCAGCTTCTCCTCCATCGCGATCGGCACGATCAGGTGCACTTCCATGGTGATGTTGTCGCCAGGCATCACCATCTCGGTGCCCTCAGG
>NZ_JBFTRC010000114.1:0-16916 GCF_056399325.1 Allobosea sp. 01N443 | reverse complement strand
TCGGCGACCATGGCCGGCAGCGCCACTGCCGGCAGGCCGTAGCGCACGGTGACGCGCACTAGGAGCGGCGCGATCTCCTCCGACCCGCTGATGGCATCCTCCCGTTCCAGATCAGCACTGGCGTCTCACTTCGCGGCGATGACCGCGATCTCGACCGTGAACTGCGGCGCGGCAAGCTTGGCTTCGACGGTGGCGCGACCGGGAGTCTGGCCGGCGACGACCCACTTGTCCCAGACGCCGTTCATCTCGGCGAAGGTCGACATGTCGGAGAGCCAGATATTGACCATCAGCAGCTTGGTCTTGTCGGTGCCGGCTTCGGCCAGGAGGCCGTCAATGATGCCGAGGATGTCGGCGGTCTGCTCGGCAACGCTCTTGCCGGCAGCCTTATCGGCGACCTGRCCGGCGAGGTAGACGGTGTTGCCATGCACGACGGCCTTGGACATGCGGGGGCCGATACCGATGCGCTGGATGCTCATGATCAGATCTCCTGAAGTAAGGGGCTTGCTGGTAGCCCGAGACATCCGCACACGCAAATCTCAAAATCCAAAAAGGTGAGGCAGCGCTCGCACATAAAACCGATACGCGTCTTGCTTGAGCCCAAGGCTATGACGCTGCGACCCAGCCGGCCCAGAGCGCAGCGTAGCGTGCAGCCTTGCCGATGAAGACGAGTAGCGTGAAGCGGCCGAGTGGGTAATTCAAAGTGCCGGCGACGACCGTCAGCGGGTCGCCGACAATCGGCAGCCAGGCAAGAAGCAAGGACGGCCAGCCAAAACGACCGAACCAGGCCTGGGCGCGGCCGAGTTTCGCAGGGTCCGGGCGCAGCCTGGCCGGCAATCTCTCCAGCCCGCCTTGCGTGATCAATCGACCGATCCACCAGTTGAGGACCGAACCCGCGGTGTTCGCGAGGCTCGCGACCAGGAACAGCGTCAGCGGTTCGGCACTCCCTGCCGCGAGCAGGCCGACAAAGACGGCTTCCGACTGCGCCGGAAGGATCGAGGCCGCAACGAAGGCGGCGCCCGCCATCACCGCGAGCGCGGACAAAGCCTCCATGCCGGTTTCTCAGAGGCGGCGCAGCGCGACCTGCTGGATGCGATGACTCGCGCCCTTGGTCAGGATCAGGCTGGCGCGCTGGCGCGTCGGCAGGATGTTCTCCTGCAGGTTCGGCATGTTGATCCCGGTCCATAGATTCTCGGCGATCGACAGGGCCTCCTCCTCACCGATCTCGGCATATTTGCGGAAGAAGGAGCGAGGATCGCGGAAGGCGGTCTGGCGCAACGTCATGAAGCGGTTGACGTACCAGCGGTGCAGATCGTCCTCATGCGCGTCGAGATAGACCGAGAAATCGAAATAGTCGGAGACGAAGGGGATGACCTTGCCGTCCTTCGGCATCCGGCTCGGCTGCAGAACGTTGAGGCCTTCGAGGATCAGAATATCCGGCCGCTCGACAGTGACCTGCTCACCAGGAACGACATCGTAGACAAGATGCGAATAGACCGGCGCCAAGACCGCAGGCCTGCCGGCTTTCACATCGGAGAGGAAACGCAGGATCGCGGAACTGTCATAGCTTTCCGGAAAGCCCTTGCGCTGCATCAACCCGCGCCGCTCGAGTTCGGCATTGGGCAGCAGGAAGCCGTCCGTGGTGACGAGTTCGACCTTGGGCGTATTCGGCCAGCGCGAGAGCAGCGCCTTCAATACGCGTGCCGTGGTCGACTTGCCGACTGCGACCGAGCCGGCGACGCCGATGATATAGGGAACCTTGACCTCGGCTTCTGCCAGCAGAAAACGCTGCGTCGCCTTGAACAGGCCTTGCGTGGCCGCAACGTAGAGCGACAGCAGCCGCGACAGCGGCAGGTAGATCGCGACGATCTCGTCCAGCGAGATCGGATCATTGATCGATTGCAGCTTGGTCAGGTCGTCGACCGAGAGCGTCAGCGGCGTATCGGCGCGCAGATGCGCCCACTCGTCCCGCGTGAAGGTCCGATAGGGTGAAACCAGATCGGGATCGGCCGCGGCCGGGATCAGACGTTGGTCCATGCTGCCGCGATCCGCATTCCAGACTTCGAGATTCAAGGCTCGGATATCCTCGACTGGACTCTGAGCACGCCGCCTTTTCGAAAGCCGGATCCGGCCTTCGGCAACATGGCTCAGGGTTTCCTCGCCGCCTTCTCAGCCAGACCGGACCGGGCGGTACGGGCCTCAAGCTGGCTCAACACATCTTGCAATGCAACATCGCGCGACGAAAGCACGACCAACAGATGATAGAGCAAATCGGCACTTTCGGCGATCAAAGCCTGCTTGTCGCCTTGCACAGCTGCAATCACGGTTTCGACAGCCTCTTCGCCGAGCTTCTTGGCGGCGCGCTCCGGCCCGCCAGCCAGGAGCTTGGCGGTCCAGGACTCTTCGGGGGAGGCCCTTCCCCGCTCGGCGACGATCTTTTCGAGATCGGACAGTGTAAAGCCGCTCATCGCTCAATCCAGCCGCATCGCCAGCCCTGCCGCCGCCATATGGGCTTTGGCCTGGGGGATGGTGAAAGTCCCGAAGTGGAAGATCGAGGCCGCCAGCACGGCACTGGCATGGCCCTCCCGCACGCCGTCGACGAGATGGTCGAGCGTGCCGACACCGCCGGACGCGATGACGGGCACGGAAACCGCATCGGCAATCCGGCTGGTCAGGTCAAGATCGAAGCCTGCCCCGGTGCCGTCGCGGTCCATCGAGGTCAGCAGCAGCTCGCCGGCGCCGAGCGAGACCACCTCGCGGGCATAGGCGACGGCATCGAGCCCGGTCGCATTGCGGCCGCCATGGGTGAAGATCTCCCAGCGCTCCGGCGCCACCTTCTTGGCGTCGATCGCGACGACGATGCACTGATCGCCGAACTTTTCCGCCGCTTCCTTGACGAAGGCACGCCGCTGCACGGCCGCCGTCATGATCGCGACCTTGTCGGCCCCGGCCAAGAGCAGCTTGCGGATATCGTCGACCGTGCGGACGCCGCCGCCCACGGTGAGCGGCATGAAGCAGGCCTCTGCGGTGCGCGTCACCACATCGAACAGGATGCCGCGATCCTCATGGCTCGCCGTGATGTCGAGGAAGCAGAGTTCGTCCGCGCCGGCTGCGTCATAGGCCTTGGCGGCCTCGACCGGATCACCGGCATCGACGAGATCGACGAATTTCACGCCCTTGACGACACGGCCGTCCTTGACGTCGAGGCAGGGAATGATGCGGGTCTTCAGGCTCATGCCGCCTTCCCCTTGTCCGCCTGAGCGATCCGCGCCAGCGCTGCGGCCGGATCGATGCGCCCATCATAGAGCGCGCGGCCCGTGATCGCGCCTTCCAGGATAGCGGCGTCGGGGGCACAGAGGCGCTCGATATCGGCCATCGAGGCGAGCCCGCCCGACGCGATCACCGGAATGCTCAGCGCCCCGGCGAGCGCGATCGTGCCGTCCCAGTTGATGCCCTGGAGCATGCCGTCGCGCGCGATGTCGGTGTAGATGATCGCCGCGACGCCCGCGTCCTCGAAGCGGCGGCCAAGATCAACCGCGGCAAGCGAAGAGGTTTCGGCCCAGCCTTCGACCGCGACGAAGCCGTCGCGCGCATCGATGCCGACGGCGACCTGGCCCGGAAAGGCCTTCGCCGCTTCGCGCACGAAAGCCGGATCCCGCACCGCGGCCGTGCCGATGATGACGCGGCGCACGCCCTTGGTGAGCCAGCCCTCGACGGTCGCGATGTCGCGAATGCCGCCGCCGAGCTGCACCGGAAACGCGACCCGGCCGAGGATGGCCTCGACAGCTGCAGCATTCATCGGCTTACCGGCAAAGGCGCCGTCGAGATCGACGACATGGAGCCATTCGAAACCCTGCGCCTCGAATTCCGCGGCTTGCGCAGCCGGATCATCATTGAAGACGGTCGCCTGGGCCATGTCGCCTTGCTTCAGGCGAACGCAGCGACCGTCCTTGAGATCGATGGCGGGGAACAGAATCACGGTGTCCATCCCAAGAAATTGGCAATCAGCTTCAGTCCGAGCTTCTGGCTTTTCTCGGGGTGGAACTGCGTGCCGGCGATGTTGCCGCGCACCACCATGGCGGTGACGGGCCCGCCATACTCGGTCAGCGCCAGCACATCCTCGGCCCGCTCCGGCGTCAGCGCGTAGGAATGCACGAAATAGGCATGCAGGCCGCCCGGACCGGTCTCGATGCCGGCGAGCAACGGATGCTCGTCCTGCGCATGCAGATTGTTCCAGCCCATATGCGGGATCTTGAGGCTCTCGTCGGTCGGCCTGATCAGGGCGACATCGCCCGGAATCCAGCCGAGGCCGTCCGTCACCGTGTATTCGAGCCCACGGCTTGCGAGGAGCTGCATACCGACGCAGATGCCGAGAAAGGGGCGCTGCTTGCCGCGGACGACGTCCTCCAGAACCTCGACCATGCCGGAGACAGCATCGAGCCCGCGGCGACAATCGGCGAAGGCGCCGACGCCCGGCAGGACGATGCGATCGGCCGCACGCACGACCGCCGGATCACTGGTGACGCGAATAGTGGAGGCAATGCCGGACTCGGCCGCCGCACGCTCAAAGGCCTTGGCGGCAGAGTGCAGATTGCCGGATCCGTAATCGATGATGGCGACGGACTGGGTCATCGGCCTTGCGCCTCAGGAAAGAGTCCGATCACCGGGACTGCGCTTGAAGACTGGAAACGCGCAGGAACCGGCGCGGCTTCGCGCGGAGCCGGCGCGGGCCGGCTTTCGAGAGCCCGCTCGAAATAGCGTCGTTCGGCGCTCGCGAGATCGGGAGCCTCGATCACATCGGCAAGCCGCCAGCCTTTCCGCAGCAGCTTGCGCGCGATCAGGTTCCGGCCTTCGAGCCCGAGGAAGAGCCCGATGACGAATTGCGCCAGCAGCGCCGCACCGCTCGCGAGCCCGAGATCGCTCTGCGCGTAATACACGGCAGCCCAGACCAGCGCGAAGACGAGCGTCGCCAGCCAGAGCCGCTTCGCCAGCAGCCAGAAGCCCGTGAAGAGGAAGGCTGCCCAGGAGAATGTCTCGGGCAGGAGCCGCGCCTGCTCGATATCGTCGCGCTCGCTGCCGGAACCGGGCGGCGGAATCAGGACCGTATAGAACGCCATGTCATGGCCCCTTATAGCGCGCCCTTGGTGGACGGCACGCGGCCGCCTTCGCGCGGATCGACCTCGAGCGCGTGACGCAACGCCCGCGCCAACCCCTTGAAGCAGCTCTCGGCGATATGATGGGCATTGTCGCCGTAGAGTGTCTCGACATGCAGGGTCAGGCCCGCATTGATCGCGAAGGCCTGGAAGAACTCGCGCACCAACTCGGTATCGAACGTGCCGATCTTCTCGGCCTTGAAGCTCGTGCGGAACACCAGAAAGGGCCGGCCGGAGACGTCGACGGCGACGCGGGTCAGCGTCTCGTCCATCGGCAGATGCACGTCGGCGTAGCGGCGGATGCCCTTCTTGTCGCCGAGCGCCTGCTTTACCGCCTCGCCGAGCGCGATGCCCGCATCCTCGACCGAGTGGTGATCATCGATATGGGTGTCGCCTTTCACCGTGACCGCAAGATCGATCAGCGAATGGCGGGCAAAGAGATCGAGCATATGGTCGAAGAAGCCGACGCCTGTCGCGATCTCGGCCTTGCCCGTGCCGTCGAGCGAGAGCTTGACCGAGATATCGGTTTCATTGGTGCGGCGCTTCACTTCGCCCGAACGCATTTGAAAAGCCCTTGTGACCTTGCTGGCCGGTGCTTTAGCGCGCTTTCCGCTCGACTGAAATCAGCCGAGCGACAAGAATTCGCGCCAAAGTGGCTGCTGAAGCATGTTCTCGTCGCAAAAGTGCATCCCACTTTTGCGGGACATGCTCTAGCAGCGCGTTGACGCTCACGCCACCCGGCCGATTGTGCAGCGCCTGAAAAGCCCTACATCTGGCGAACGGCCGGAAACACTGGAAGACGCTCTGATGGATAACGACAACAAGGCCCCCGTGATGCACGCCACCACCATCCTGATGGTGCGCAAGGGCGGGCGCGTGGTGATCGGCGGCGACGGGCAGGTCTCGCTCGGCCCGACCATCATGAAGGGTAACGCCAAGAAGGTGCGCCGCCTCGCCAAGGGTGCGGTGATCGCCGGCTTCGCGGGCGCAACAGCCGATGCCTTCACCCTGTTCGAACGGCTGGAGACCAAGCTCGAGCAATACCCGACGCAATTGCTGCGCGCCTGCGTCGAGCTCGCCAAGGATTGGCGCACCGACCGCTATCTGCGCCGGCTGGAAGCAATGCTGCTGGTCGCCGACAGGGAGGTCAGCCTGCTGATCTCCGGCACGGGCGACGTGCTGGAGCCGGAAGCGGGCGAACATGGCTCGGTGATGGCCATCGGCTCCGGCGGCAACTTCGCCCTGGCAGCGGCGCGCGCGCTGGTCGATGTCGAGCCCGACGCCGAGACGATCGTGCGCAAGGCGATGAAGATCGCCGGCGACATCTGCGTCTACACCAACCACAGCCTCGTCATCGAGAGCCTCGACATCGCCTGATGTCCGCTGACGCCCAATCGGAAGTATCCATGACCTCTTTTTCCCCCCGTGAGATCGTCTCCGAGCTCGACCGCTTCATCGTCGGCCAGAAGGATGCCAAGCGTGCCGTCGCCATCGCGCTGCGCAACCGCTGGCGCCGTCAGCAGCTCGAAGGGCCGCTGCGCGAAGAGGTCGCTCCCAAGAACATCCTGATGATCGGGCCGACCGGCTGCGGCAAGACCGAGATCGCGCGCCGGCTGGCGCGCCTCGCCAATGCGCCCTTCCTCAAGGTCGAGGCGACCAAGTTCACCGAGGTCGGCTATGTCGGTCGCGACGTCGAATCGATCATTCGCGATCTCCTCGAGATCGGCATCAGCCTCGTCCGCGAGGCCCGGCGCAAGGATGTCCAGGCCAAGGCACATCTTGCAGCCGAGGAGCGCGTGCTCGACGCGCTGGTGGGGTCGACGGCCAGCCCGGCGACGCGCGATTCCTTCCGTCGCAAGCTGCGCGCAAACGAACTCGACGAAAAGGAGATCGAGGTCGAGATCGCCTCTGGCGCGAGCTCGACCCCGATGTTCGAATTGCCCGGCATGCCCGGTGCCTCGATCGGCGCGATCTCGCTCGGCGACATGTTCGGCAAGGCTTTCGGCCAGAAGGGCAAGCCGCGGCGCATCCTCGTCAAGGATGCCTATGGCCCGCTGATCGCCGAGGAGAGCGACAAGCTGATCGACCAGGACGCGATCGTCCAGGATGCCATCCGCGAGGTCGAGAATAACGGCATCGTCTTCCTCGACGAGATCGACAAGATCTGCGCGCGCGAGGGCCGAGGCGGCGCAGACGTCTCGCGTGAGGGCGTACAGCGTGACCTGCTGCCGCTGATCGAGGGCACCACGGTTGCCACCAAGCACGGGCCGGTGAAGAGCGACCACGTCCTGTTCATCGCGTCGGGGGCCTTCCATGTGTCGCGCCCGTCCGACCTGCTGCCCGAGTTGCAGGGACGCCTGCCGATCCGCGTCGAATTGCAGCCGCTCGATGTCGAGGATTTCAAGCGCATCCTGACCGAGACCGAGGCGAGCCTGATCAAGCAGACGGTCGCACTGATGGCGACCGAGGAGGTCACGGTCGACTTCACCCCGGACGCGATCGACGCCATTGCCCGCATCGCCGTCGCGGTAAACTCCACCGTCGAGAATATTGGCGCGCGGCGGCTCCAGACCGTGATCGAACGGATTCTCGACGAGATTTCATTCACGGCCACAGACCGCTCGGGCGAGACCGTCACGATCGACGCGCCCTATGTCGAAGTGCGGATCGGCGACCTCGCCAAAAATGCGGATCTGAGCCGGTTCATCCTGTGATGCAGCCACCGGCGGAGCCGAGTCCTACCGGGTCGCGCCTTGCGCGCGATTCGGCGGTGGTCGGCGCTGCCACGGTGCTGTCGCGCCTGCTCGGCTTCGCCAGAGATGTGCTGATCGCGCGCCTGCTCGGTGCCGGCCCGGTCGCGGATGCCTTCCTGGCAGCCCTGCGCCTGCCCAATCTGGTCCGGCGCGTGCTCGGCGAAGGCGGACTGAATGCGCCCTTCGTACCGCTCTATCTCGACATCAAGGCTTCGCGCGGCGAAGCGGCGGCTCGTGGCTTCGCCGGAGAAGCCACGGCGCATCTCGGTCTGCTGCTGCTGGTGCTGATCGCATTCGGCGAAATGTTCACGCCCTGGCTGGTGCTGGGGCTGGCCGGCGGCTTTGCGAACGAGCCCGAAACGCTTGCGCTGGCCAGCCATTTTACCCGGTTGATGCTGCCTTTCCTGCTGCTGACGACGCTCGCCGCGTTGCTGGCTGCGCTGCTCAACGCCGAGCGCCGGTTCACGACGGCGGCTCTCGCGCCGGCATTGATGAACGCCATCCTGCTCGGCGTGCTGCTGGTCCAGCTCTCGCGGGGCGCAGAGGCCATGGTGAGCGCCAGTCTGCTCGCCATCTTCGTCAGCCTGACCGGGTTCGCCCATCTCGGCCTGATCCTGCTTCGATTGCACAGGATCGGGCTGCCGCGCCTCAGTCTGCGCTGGTCGCCTGACATGAGCCGCCTCATGCGCACCGGCGGCGCGACCCTGCTCGCGGCATCGAGCGCACAACTCGTCCTGCTGGTTGCGATGCAGATCGCCTCGACAGAAGGCGGAGCGGTCGCGGCGCTCTATTACGCCGACCGCATCTTCCAGCTGCCGCTCGGCTTCGTCGGCGTCGCGATGGGCACCGTCGTGCTTTCCGAAATGGCGAGCCATGAGAGTGCGCGGGACGATGCCATGCTCGGTCGTGCGCTGGCGCTCGGATTGGCGCTTGCCGTGCCGGCGGCCGTCGCGTTGGCCGCGCTGGCCGAGCCGATCGTATCGGTGCTGTTCGAGCATGGCCGTTTCGGCCCTGAAGATCGGGTGCGCACAGCAGGAGCCCTGGCAGCTTTCGCGCTCGGTCTTCCCTTCGCGGTGATGGCAAAGGTCTTCGGTCAGGTCTATTTCGTCCGGCGCATGCCACGTATCCCGCTGCTTGCTGGACTAGCCGCCGTCCTGGTGGCCGTTTTCTCCGGCTATGGCGCTGCGCCCGGCAAGGATGCCGCGACCGTCGCCGCCCTCGCAGCAAGCCTCGCCTTTGTTGCCCAGGCCGTTCTGCTGTCGCTCCATCTGCGGCGCCAGGGCCTGTGGCGGCCGAGCCTTGCAAGCCTGCGGCCGATCATCGCCATACTGGGCGCCAGCGCCATCATGCTGGGCGCGCTCCTCCTGCTTCTGCCGGCGCTGACGACCTCGCTCGCCCCGGGCGAGCCCCTGCTGTTGCGGATTGCGTCCCTGGCCGCGCTCTGTCTCGGCGGCCTCGCGGCCTATGGCCTTGCTGGCGCCCTCTTCGGCGCTTTCGGCCTCCCGCACTTGCGCCTTGCCCGCGCTTCCGCCAGAACGCCGCGTTCCTGATACCCGCTCGCGACAATGGAGCGCCTGATGGCCGAATTTCCCCAACGCGTCTTTTCCGGCATGCAGCCGACCTCGACGCTTCACCTCGGCAATTATCTCGGCGCGCTCACGAACTGGGTCGCGATGCAGGAGAGCTATGACTGCGTGTATTGCGTGGTCGACATGCACGCTATCACCGTCTGGCAGGACCCTGCCGAGCTGACGCGTGCCATCCGCGAGGTCACAGCGGCCTATCTCGCCGCCGGCGTCGACCCGAAGAAGAGCATCATCTTCAACCAGAGCCAGGTCGCGCAGCACGCCGAACTTGCCTGGGTGTTCAACTGCGTTGCCCGCCTCGGCTGGCTCAATCGCATGACCCAGTTCAAGGAAAAGGCCGGCAAGGACCGCGAGAACGCCTCGGTCGGACTCTACGCCTATCCGAATCTGATGGCGGCCGACATCCTGCTCTACAAGGCGACGCATGTGCCGGTCGGCGAGGACCAGAAGCAGCATCTCGAACTGGCGCGCGATATCGCGCAGAAGTTCAACAATGACTTCGCCGAGCAGATCGCCGCTCGCGGCCTCGGCACCGGCGAGCTCGGCTTCTTCCCGCTGCCCGAGCCGATGATCCAGGGCCCGGCGCCGCGTGTGATGAGCCTGCGCGACGGCACCAAGAAGATGTCCAAGTCGGACGCATCCGACTATTCCCGAATCAATCTGACCGATGACGCCGAAACCATCGCGCAGAAGGTGCGTAAGGCGAAGACCGATCCCGAGGCCTTGCCATCCGAGGAGAAGGGCCTTGAAGGCCGGCCCGAGGCCGAAAATCTCGTCGGCATCTATGCCGGCCTGAGCGGCGAAAGCAGGGCAAAGGTGCTCGGACAGTTTGGCGGCGGACAGTTCTCGGCCTTCAAGGCGGCGCTTGTCGATCTCGCCGTGACGAAGCTGGCGCCGATCGCCGGCGAGATGCGCCACCTGCTCGCTGACCCCTCCCATATCGATGGTATTCTCGGGCAAGGCGCCGCGCGCGCAGCAGAGATTGCCGCTCCGATCATGCGCGACGTCAAGGACGTGGTCGGCTTCGTCCGCGGCCGGTGACGCAGGTGGGCTTGCGCTGACGTTGCGGCGCAGGCCACCATGGGCTCTCCCGAAGCGGCGGCAGGTTTGAATCGATGGTGACGCGACGGCGGTCCTATGAAACGGGCCATCGCCCGAAATTCCTCGCGGTGGTCGACGATAGCGAAGAATGCGCCAAGGCCGTGCGCTTCGCCGCGCGGCGGTGCGCGCGTATCGGCGCCTCGATCGTGCTGCTCGGCGTCATCACTCCGCCCGAGCACGAGACCTGGCTGGGTGTCGGTGAGGTGATGCAGGCCGAGGCGGAAGCGGAAGCCGAACGGCTGCTGGACGATGCGGCGGCAACCGTGCGCGCGCTCGCCGGGCTCGAGCCCGAGAAGGTTGTCCGCACCGGCGTGAAGTCGGACGAACTCGTCAAACTGATCGAGGCCGACGAGGACATCTCGCTGCTGGTGCTCGCCGCCGGCACCGGGCGCGACGGTCCAGGCCCGCTGGTCAGCGCACTCGCCGGCAAATCGGCCGGCACCTTCCCGATCCCGGTCGCAATCGTGCCCGGCCATCTCGAGGACGAGGAGATCGACGCGCTGGCCTGATCCGCAAGGCCGGGTTGGCGCTGGAATGATTCCAGCAACGCGCCTATATCGGGCTCAGGAACGGCGGCCTTGACCCGCCGGCACCGGAGGCCACCATGTTCATCCAGACTGAAGCCACGCCGAACCCGGCGACATTGAAATTCCTGCCCGGACGCACCGTCATGCCGGACGGCACCCTGGAGCTGCGCGACGCCGAGCAGGCCGACCGTTCGCCGCTGGCCTTGCGTCTCTTCGCCGTCACCGGCGTCTCCGGCGTCTTCCTCGGTTCCGACTTCATCACGGTCACCAAGTCGGGCGGCGAATGGCCGCATCTCAAGCCCGCGATCCTCGGCGCCATCATGGAGCACTTCATGTCGGGTGCGCCGGTCCTCTCGGACGGCTCGAAGGCCGATGTCACGGACGAAGGCGAATTCTTCGCGCCGGAGGACGCCGCCACCGTCGAGACGATCAAGGATCTGCTGGAGACACGCATCCGCCCTGCGGTCGCCGGCGATGGCGGAGACATCACCTTCCGCGGGTTCAAGGACGGCGTCGTCTATCTCGCGATGAAGGGATCCTGCTCGGGCTGCCCGTCCTCGACTGCGACGCTGAAGCACGGCATCCAGAATCTGCTGCGCCACTTCCTTCCGGATGTGCGCGAAGTCGAGGCCGTCTGATATTATTCGCCTGGGCATGATCTTGTCCGAACGCCGTTCTGCATTCCTCAGGATCGTGACCTGATGCGCATTCTCGCCATCGACACCGCGCTTGGCGCCTGTTCCGCCTGTGTCCTCGACATGGGCGAAACCACGCCCCTAGCACGCGAACAGGTTGCGATGGATCGCGGACATGCCGAGGCGTTGATGCCGCTGATCGAGCGGGTGATGAACACCGTCGACGGCGGGTTCGCCTCGCTAGACCGCGTCGCCGTGACCATCGGGCCGGGCAGTTACACCGGCCTGCGCGTCGGAATCAGCGCCGCACGCGCCATCGCGCTGGCTGCGGGAATCCCCGCCGTCGGCGTGACCACGCTGGCGGCAACCGCCGCGCCCCTCATTGGCAGGGAGTCGGGCCGCGTCGTCGCCGCCGCGCTGGACGCCAAGCATGGCCAGGTCTGGTTCCAGGCGCTGAGCTCGCAGGGCAAGCAACTCGTTTCGATTCGGCAGGTCAATTATCGGGATGCTGCGCGCGCGATCGGTGCCGGTCCGGTCAGCCTCGTCGGCTCCTCGGCGCTCGCCGTTGCGAATGAGGCCTGGGCGATCGGGCTCGATGCACTGGTCATCGACGATGCCAAGGCTCCGGATGTGACCTGGGTCGCACGACTGGGCCTTCTCGCCGATCCTGCCGCCGCGCCGCCGCGCCCGCTCTACCTCAAGGAGCCGGAGACGACACCGCAGGATCGCGCCCGCTTGCCGCGGCGCTGACGGCGTCCATTTCGACGTTTTGCCGGCTCCCGGGAACATGCGATCAAGCGGCATGGATTGGCTGCGTAAACTTCTGCACCCTCACGCTGCGCCGGCGCGGACAGCGCGCCTCGACGTGCGGCATGCACGCCATGTTGCGGCACTTCATCATCTCGGCGGCTTCGCCCGCGGCTGGGAGCCCGGAGAATGCGCGGGGCTTCTGGTGGACAGCGCCGTCGTCGCCGACGGCGTGTTCGCCGGCAACGAGCCTAACCCCGCCGGCTTCGTGATGTCTCGACGGGCCGTGGACGAGGCCGAGATCCTGAGCATCGTCGTCTCGCCCCGCCAGCGCGGCAGCGGACTTGGTCGCGCATTGCTCTCGGCCCATCTCAGCCAACTCGCTGGCCTGGGCGTCGCCCATGTCTATCTCGAGGTGGAAGACGGCAACGCCGCTGCCGACCGGCTCTACCGGCATTTCGGCTTTCGCGAGGTCGGGCGGCGCAAGGG
The DNA here is from genome assembly GCF_056399325.1 of Allobosea sp. 01N443. Lineage (NCBI taxonomy): Bacteria > Pseudomonadati > Pseudomonadota > Alphaproteobacteria > Hyphomicrobiales > Alloboseaceae > Allobosea > Allobosea sp. 01N443. The sequence continues at coordinate 3,928 of NZ_JBFTRC010000114.1, read as the reverse complement.
CTACTATCCCAAGGCCGACGGCACGCGCGCCACCGCCGTCACCATGCGGCTCGATCTCGCGTGACAGCGGCAGCCACGTCGTCCATGAAGCGCACCGGATTTCTGTCCTTCACACTTTCGCGATCCGCGCGACGGGAGCCACGCCCCGCATGAATGGTTTACGCCCCGGCGCGATCCTGCGGCTCGTCCTGCTCGGTCTCGGCACTGTCGCGCTTGTCCCGGTGCAGCTCGTCGCATTGCGCCTTGGGCCACGCCATGGCTGGACCGTGCCGCTGTGGTTTCATCGGCTGGCCTGCACCTGCCTCGGTGTCCGGCGTCATGTCCGCGGCACCCCGCCGCCGAAGGGCGCAGGCGGACTGATCGTCGCGAACCATGTCTCCTGGCTCGACATTCCAGTGATCGGCGCCGCGCAGCCGCTTTCCTTTGTTGCCAAGGCCGAGGTTGCGACCTGGCCGTTGATCGGCTTCCTGGCCGCAGTGCAGCGCACGCTGTTCATCGACCGAACGCGCAAGACCGCAACCGCCGGCATCACCGCCGAGATGGGCAAGCGAATTTCCGACGGGCAGGCCGTGGTGCTCTTTGCCGAAGGCACCACGGGCGACGGCACGAGAACATTGCCGCTGCGGTCTTCCCTGCTCGGCGCCGTTCACGAAGCGCTCGGCCGCAATGACAATAACGGCGACATCACGGTCTATCCGCTCTCGATCACCTATACCGGCTTTCACGGGATGGCGGGCGGACGCGTCGAGCGTTCGTCGCTGGCGTGGTATGGCGATACGGAGCTCGCACCCCATCTTAAAGCCATGCTCAATTCCGGTGCGATCGACGTTGAGCTCGCATGGGGCGAGCCGATCCGCATGGGCCACGAGACCTCGCGGAAGGTCGCGACCCGGCGGGCGGAGCAGGCGATCCGCCGCGCTCGTCGCGAGGCGGTGACCGGACGGCCGGTCTCGTGAAGGTCATTGCGCGTATTGGCGCGGATGTTGCTTTGTGAAGGGCGCATAGCGCGAGGTCATTTTCACGGCGCGCGATCCAGAGTAAGGAGACGGTTTGGAGACCCGATCCGAAACGATGAAGAAAGTCCACATCAAGTCCTTCGGCTGCCAGATGAACGTCTATGACGGGCAGCGCATGGCCGACATCCTTGCCGCGCAAGGCTACGAGGAGACGGCGGCGCCGGAAGGCGCGGACCTCATCCTGCTCAACACCTGTCATATCCGCGACCGCGCGGTGCAGAAGGTCTATACCGAGCTCGGCAAGCTGCGCGACCTGAAGAACGGCCAGAACGCGGCCGGCCAGGAGACGAGAATCGTCGTCGCCGGCTGCGTTGCCCAGGCTGAAGGCGCGGAAATCCAGCGCCGGCAGCCTGCCGTGGACCTCGTCGTCGGCCCGCAAGCCTATCACCGGCTGCCGGAGCTGCTGGCGGAGGCGAAGCGCAAGCGCGTCGTCGACACGGACCTGCCGATCGACGACAAGTTTGGCTTTCTGCCAGCGCCGAAACCTGCGGCCATCCGGGGCCGCGGCATCTCGGCTTTCGTCACCATCCAGGAAGGCTGCGACAAGTTCTGCGCCTTCTGCGTCGTCCCCTATACGCGGGGCGCCGAATTCTCGCGGCCGGTCACGGCACTCGTCAGTGAGATCGAGCGGCTGGCCGATGCCGGCGTGCGCGACGTCACGCTGATCGGCCAGAACGTCAATGCCTATCATGGCGAAGGCCCCGACGGGCAGATCTGGGGCCTGGCGCGGCTGATGCACCGCGTCGCCGAGATCGCAGGCATTGCCCGCATTCGCTATACGACGAGCCACCCGCGCGACATGGACGACGATTTGATCGCCGCCCATCGCGACCTGCCGCAGGTCATGCCGTTCCTGCACCTGCCGGTGCAGGCGGGCTCGGACCGCATCCTGGCAGCCATGAATCGCAAGCACACGGCGGACGAGTATCGCCTGTTGATCGAGCGCGTGCGCAAGGCGCGGCCCGACATCGCGTTGTCCTCCGACTTCATCGTCGGCTTCCCCGGCGAGACCGAGGCGGATTTCGCCGAGACGCTGCGGCTGGTCGAGGATATCGGCTTCGCTTCGAGCTACACCTTCAAATACTCGCCCCGTCCGGGCACGCCCGCGGCCGAGCTGGAGCACCAAATCGCCCCGGAAGAGATGAGCGAACGGCTGCAGCGCCTGCAGGAGCGCGTCGAGCATCACCGGCAGGCCTTCAACCACGCCATGGTCGGCCGCACCGTCGATGTCCTGTTGGAACGTGCCGGACGTCACCCGGGACAGCTTGCAGGGAAATCGCCATACCTTCAGGCTGTGCAGATCGACACCAAGGCGAATCAGATCGGCGACATGGTGAAGGTGCTGATCGAACGGGCTGGCTCCAATTCGCTGTTCGGCCGTGAGGCCGGGCCAGAGGAGCTCGCCGCGTGACCGCCAGATCACCAGGCCCAGCTTTCGAGCCAGCTCTCAATGCCTGTCATCAGGATGAGATCGACGCGTCCGGATATGCCGAAGGACTACCCGGCCTCACGCCCCTGTTCGGCCGGGCACGCGCGCCAGGGAGACGACTCTATTGGCACAGACTGACCAGGTGACCCCGAGATCCGATCGAGAGCCGCGCCGCGAGGGCGCATCGCCACGTGTCGAGAGCCTGACACGCGACGGGGTCCCCGCCACGGAAGTCGTGTTGTCCTTCGAGGATAACCGGCTGGCGAGTCTGGTCTTCGGTCAATACGACCAGAATCTGGCTCATCTTGAGCGCCGGCTCGGTGTCGTGATCAGCCCGAACGGCAACCATGTCACCGTCAAGGGCCCGCGCGAGACGGCCGAGCAGGCCGGGCGCGTGCTGAAGACGCTCTATACCCGCGCCAAGGCGGGCGCTCCGCTCAATCTCGGCGAGGTCGACGGAGCCATCGAGGAAAGCAACGTCCAGCGTTCGCTGTTCCCGGCGGAAAATACCGGCAAGGCCTCGTTCGAGGCGATCGTCACCCGCAAGCGCGGGCCGGTGCGGGCCCGGAATGCGGCGCAGGATGCATATCTGCGCCAGCTCAAGCGCCACGAGCTCGTCCTCGCGGAGGGGCCGGCCGGCACCGGCAAGACCTGGCTCGCGGTCGGGCATGCCGTCTCGCTGATCGAGCAGGGCGTGGTCGAGCGCATGGTGCTGTCACGTCCGGCCGTCGAGGCCGGCGAACGCCTCGGCTTCCTGCCCGGCGACATGCGCGAGAAGGTCGATCCCTATCTGCGCCCGATCTATGACGCGCTGARCGACTTCATGGAGGCGCGGCATGTCGAGCGCGCCCTGCAGACCGGCATGATCGAGATCGCTCCGCTCGCTTTCATGCGCGGACGGACCCTGACCAATGCGGTCGTGCTGCTCGACGAGGCTCAGAATGCGACCTCCGTGCAGATGAAGRTGTTCCTCACCCGGCTCGGCGAGGGCTCGCGTATGATCATCACGGGCGATCCGAGCCAGATCGATCTGCCGTCGGGACAGCGCTCGGGATTGGTCGAGGCCGTGAGGCTCTTGGCCGGTGTGGAGGGCGTCGGCCATGCCCGCTTCGAGGAAGGCGACGTGGTCCGGCACGATCTCGTGCGCCGCATCGTGATGGCTTACGAGGATGCTTCCCGCCGAGAGCGGGATGAGCGCGAGGAGCGTGCCCGGTCCGTCGTCGCCGAGGCGGCGCCTGAAGACCACAGCGAGGGTCTGCGGCGCACATTGTCGCGGGAGAGGCCGCGATGAACGATCGACCTCGTTCGCGGCGCTGCGCGCCGCGAACGCAAAGCCTCGCGATCGACATCCGCCTGCAGTCGCGCCGCTGGCGCGAGCTCGCGGACCTGCGCGAGCGCGTCGCCCGGGCAACGGAGGCTGCGCTCACCGTCGCCGCCATCAAGCCGCTGGCCGAAGCAGAGCTCAGCCTTCTCTTCACCGACG